>DATNNZ010000360.1:0-14337 GCA_035601575.1 Chthoniobacterales bacterium | reverse complement strand
GCTTCGACTGATCCAATACCCAAGCAACTTCGTAATCAGTTGCGGACCTCGGTCGACCGCCATCCGGCATGACACACTTCTGGGCCAGTGCGGTTCCAAGCCGGGACCAGAGAATACAAATGACAAGGTCATATTGGCCCGTGTTCGGAAACTGTTCCAGGAAGTTGTCTCCCTCCAACTCCGGATACTCCCAAAAGCATGGACACAAAACGAGAGTCGATTCGTCGCCGAAATCTTCACGCTCAACGTTAATTTCGTCCTCCTCCTTCGATCCTCGTAGCGGATTGGAATAGGAGACGTTTATCGGGAGATCAAACTCCGCGGCAACCGAACGAATCAATTGTTCCGCTACAGCACGTTCCTTTTGTACGTCTGCGGGGGAAGAAACGAATATATCGATCGTTCTCATATCGACGGGAGTGCCTGGATTCGCTTCGGCTCGAATAGAACAGAAATCCTTTCGAATTTGTGTTCTATGCGGCTAGAATCTCGCAAGAGACCGGTACCACCGGCGGCTATGTTTAAGCTAATTCGAAGGCTTCTCTTCGGAACCTTCCCACTTTTTCTTCTCCTCAGCGGCGCCCCATTCCACTTTTTCTTCGGCACCCCACTCTCTTCAGGTTGGCTCGCTCCGGTTCCCGAAAACGGGTATCTTTGCAAAAACCAAACTTACCTCCTTCCGGGAGGACAAAGCGATAGCTTTGCACCTTCTAATATGCGGGCCCATATGAGTGGTCTGGATATTGTATTCGGCTCCGATATCTATAGCCGATTGCGAGCAAAAGTGGGAGCCGGAGGGTAACCTCACCCCGCGTGCCTGTTCACAATGGGCACGGCGTTTCGATTATCGAAAACACCTCGGCAATCGCGACGTCAATCATGCCCTCTCCTGGCGTGCCGATGCTATTCGCTCATCCACCCACATCATCCGGACGATCCAGTGGTGTTGCATCGCGAGGATATGCTCCTCAATGCACGAAAGGCATTCAAAGATATTGCGTGATCCCGCCTCGCGATCTCAATGGAATGAGCAGCTACTCGAATTGATCGCGAAAGCTGAAATTCTATGCGTCGCAGTGGTTATCGATCAGATCGAACTTCGAAGCCACTTGGCGATGCTGCTGGACACCCTGTCACCTAGGCCTTGGTTTCCTGCCTCAGCGTTATGCTGGCCATCTTAATCATCAAGTTGGTCGCCGGAGAACACTCACATAGAAATCCCTTCGTCCACTGTTCCACTACAGCGCAGCACGCGCTTTTTTTTGATCAATTTCGAACTTTAGATCCCTAGCCGCCCTCATCGTGAATTCTCAACGAATCGCGTTGCCTCTTGTTCTCCTCCTTCAACCGCGCCACCTCTTTTACATAACCCGCAATAACCGCTTCTCGTTCGCGGAATTCGTGCTCGGTGACCAGCAAATCATTTTGGCTGGCTATTTGCTTTCCAACTGTTCCGCATGCCTCGCTCATTTTTCCTCCCATCCTCTCGCTTGCAGGAAAGCATCGAGAAACTGAAAGTGCCATAAAGAATCTCAGTATAGAACTGCAGCAGTAGACAGGGATCCCGGGCCAACTGCAGGCCGGTCCTGTATTGCGGCTCATCGCCGCGCCCTTCCTGGTTTCAGTTTACATTTATTCAGTGTTTACTATCCTCTCTTCCCCGATCTCATGTGCCATTGATCAACCCCGTCGTACCTGCCTGCTCTCTGCAGGCACTTGGCTAGTCGCCGCTCTGGCGACACCAGATGACGACGCGCTCGTTGCGAAGCTGCGGAAAGATTTTCGTGCTCCTGGTCAGTAAAACACCACCGGATGCTAACGAGGGCTGTCGGCTGCTCGATTACGCCGATCGCGCGAATCACGTGCCGCCGGATTGCAGCCAGATCGATTCGTCGGTATAGCTAGCACGATGGAAGTGCTCCAAACGTTAGCGGTCGCACTGGGGTTAGCGGCTCTTTCTGGATATAGCCTGTACTTAACGGTCTTTCTGACAGGGTTAGCGATCCATTTTGATTGGATTCATCTGGCGCCTCAATACGCTTCTCTTTCCGTACTCGGCGAGCCGACGATAATCATCATTTCGGGCGTTCTCTTCGTGCTGGAATTCTTTGTCGACAAAATTCCCTGGCTAGACTCAATCTGGGACGCTATTCACACCATCATCCGACCCGTCGGCGGCGCCCTCCTCGCCATTCAGACGCTGGGCCATCCTCAGCCGGCCTTTGATGTAATCGTTGGTCTGTTAGCCGCCTCGGTGACCTTTACAGCTCACAGCGTGAAGACGGGAACCCGTCTAATGGTGAATCAGTCACCCGAACCGTTCTCGAACGTGGCGGTAAGCTTGGGCGAGAATATCATGGTCGGCGGGCTCTTTGCCTTGCTCTGGAGCCATCCCCTCATTGCAATCATCATCCTGCTCCTTTTTTTCTCGCTGGCGTTCTATTTTCTCCCCAAAATCTGGCGAGCAATCGGAGTTCGCGTCTGGTTCATCCGCCGAAAGTTGAAACAACCGGCCCGAGGACAATCCGAAACCGTGCTGCCGACAAAGTTGCCGAGCCGGTATCAGCACGCCTTGAACCGGTTATCGAATCCGCCGCAGCAAATGGCATGGGCGGTACCTTGTATCACTGGCAAAGGAAAGCTTATCCCAACCGACCGAGTCGGATATCTGGTTGCTTCGACCGATCGGCTTCCCAAAGTGTATTTCCTGGTCAAAGGCTGGTTTGGCGCTGCGAATTTATACGAGATTGACGAGTTCAGCGTCACGCTCCGCCAAAGATATCTTTACGACGAACTGATTCTCTACACCCCGGGCAAACATGATCGCTACACTTTCCGATTCGACCGGAGTATCGCCGGCTTCGCTCCATTGGTTGCAGCCGATCTGCAATCCCGAATCGATGCTCCAAAACCCTTGAGCCTGATTCCGTCAGTGCAACCGGTCACCGACGCGTCCAGAATGCATCAGAATCCAGAATTTAGAAGCTAGAATCTAGAATAAGGAAATCGACGACGGCAGCCAGGGCCATTTCGCAATCCCAATTCGGCATTCCCGTATTGGGAGTTCTAGCCGCGAGGTCCCAATCGATTCGATCTGCATTTGCTATCGGCTATCGGCTATCGGCTATCTCCTCTATGCCAGACGTAGTTATTACCGGCGCATCCAGTGGCATCGGATTTGCCGCATGCCAAGTGCTTGTTCAGCGCGGATTTCGCGTCTTTGGTAGCGTGCGCACACAATCCGATGCGGACCGGCTAAGAGAGCAACTGGGCGCACTGTATGTTCCACTCATCTTTGATGTAACCGATCCGGATTCGGTGAATCAGGTCGCAGCGGCCGTCGCGAAAACGGTGGGAGAGCAGCGGCTTTTCGGATTGATCAATAATGCCGGGATAGCGGTCTTAGGTCCCCTAGCCTATCTTCCGCTGGAGCGTTTCCGCCTGCAAATTGAGGTCAATCTTTTGGGCGTTCATACCGTCACGCAAGCATTCTTACCCCTGCTCGGAGCGGAATCGAGTCGCGTTGGCGAACCGGGGCGGGTCGTTAACGTCAGTTCGATCAGCGGGCGACTGGCAATGCCATTTGCCGGCGCTTATGCCGCTTCCAAATTTGGGTTGGAGGGATATTCGGATAGCCTGCGACGCGAATTGATGCTTTTTGGTATCAAGGTCGTTCTGATCGAACCCCGTGCCGTGGTCACCGCAATCTGGGATAGGGCGGCGGGAGTAGTCGGAGAATTTCCCAATACGCCCTACGACCGAGCGCTCCGCGCATTTGCTGGGCAGGCAACGAGAGAAGCGAAAACCGGCTTTCCGTCCAAAAAAATAGGGGAACTCATTTGGCGTGTCTTGACCACGCCAAAGCCACGGGCTCGTTACGCGATCCTACCTCATCGACTGGTCGAATGGGATATACCCCGCCGGCTACCGACCGAGTTCCTGGATTATTGCATCGCGAAGTTTTTTCGGCTGCGGTAATCAAATGGACGCTATATAAGGCCGCGTCCGGAGGCGGTCATGCGTCTCCGATCCATCTTCAGTGAAGTTTCGCCAGCACATCTTGCCCTTCACGCTTGGTCTCGGGATCGTCTTTCTCCGTATCCTGCATCGACAACCCCTTGGTGATCAAACGTCGTGCATCTTCGGTTCGTCCCATCTGCGCGTAAACTCGTCCTAGCTCGATGTAGTGCATGAGCCGATTCGGATTGAGTTCGATCGCCTTCTGAAAGCACTTAGCCGCCTCTTCGTACGTAGATTGCGGCAGCACCTCGCCGTAAATGACTTGCGCCAGCGCCCGCCTGGCGGCGCTAACGTCGGCGACCCCTTGATGCCAGCGGCCAAGCACGTGCCAACCTAAGTCGTTGTGCGGATCGAGTTTGACCACCTTATCGGCCGCGTCCTTGATAATATGCGACGCCTGGATCTTGTCCCAGTTGCCCTCTAGGGGTTGCAGTTTCCCATAGCTGATTGCCACTGCGAGCTGCGCATCCGGATCATTCGGTCCAAGCGCCACGGCGCGCTTCGCGTAATCCACTGCGATAGCGTTGAGTCTGCGTTTTTCCTCCGGTTTCGTGGCGTCGCTCGCCAAGTGGCGATATTCGCGCGAGATGTGCACCAGGAGGCGTTCGTTGTTAGGCTCAAGCTTCTCTGCCGGCAGATAAAACCTAAGCGCGTTGGCAGTTTGCAATCTCGCATAACACCCATCGCCATTTTTGATGAGTTCGTCGACGGACTGCGCCTGAAGCGACGCGCCCATAGGTAAGAGTGTTACGACCGCGGAAAACGCGGGAAGCACTTTAGAGAGAGCTGGATTCATCGCTTTTTACAACCCGATGGTGAGAAACGTCTACCTCGCGAGCGTCATTCTAACCGATCAGTTCGTATCGGCAACTCGAAATCGCGGCGCGTATCAACTTTACAGCGTTTTTAGTTTGCCTGGCATTTGGAAACTTCGACCGAGTCGATCAAGAGGTGAACGCTCGGCCTCAATCAGGCGGCTCGCATTAAGCAGCTGAGCTTCGCTCAACCGGGGCCCGACCAGTTGCAAAATTATCAAGAAAAGCCCGGTCAGAATCGATCGAGCGCTGACGCGGCGGCATTTTTTCGTCGTAGCCTGTGCGCGGCTTTTGTCAGCATTGACTCGTGCATCAAGCCTGCAACGCTGGCCTCAATCAAGCGGCCTGCATTGAGAAGTTCCGCTTCACTCAAACGAGGCCCAACTAGTTGCAAGCTTGTCACCGGAATGGTTCTACCATTTACTGGAATCGGTATCGCCAGCGCAGGATTCCCCGCAAAGTTCACCGCAACGGTGTTTTGCAGGCCCAACACTCGCGCTTCCAAAATGGCTATTCTTCCGATGAGTGGAATCGTTGGCGGCAGCGTCTGAAGAGTCGGCAGAGCGATGAAATCAACTTTTTTGAAGACCTGATTGAGAGTAGACTGCCACTCTGCTTGCCTCTGTAGAGCGTTCTGGTAGTTCGTCGTGTATTGGAATTGACCCAAGGCGATTATTGCCAGGGTTTTGGCGCTTACTCCTAGTTTGCCAAAGTAATTTTTGTAGTTTATCCAGGCACCAGCCGCCGCTACCGTATCCCCGTCCTTCTTGGCCTGGTCCCACTTCGCCTTGAAGGCTTGGTCCAGTGGGACCACTCGAAAGCCAGCTCGGGCCAGAGCGTCATCAACCGCTTTGTTGATCCTTGGATCGGTGCCCCCCAGGTAAAGCCGCCCGATCCTGATGTCTTCGGCCAACGGTTTGGCGGCAACGGTTCTTCGGTATCGTGCCGCAAACCCACTCTGCAGGAGATCCATCCCTTGCACGACATGATCGACGTCTTTGGCCATTGGACCAACGGTATCCAGATGCTTTGGCTCAACCGGCAAAACGCCGTTCAAGGAAACGAGCCCAAAGGTCGTCTTCAAACCAACGATGCCGCAACAAGCCGCGGGAACGCGGACGGAGCCAGCCGTATCCGTTCCGAAGGCAACGTCCACCGGTCCGTCTGCAGCTGCTACCGCCGAACCGCTTGATGATCCCCCTGGGATAAACCCCCACCATTTGCTAAAAGGGTTCTTCGGAGTTCCGTAATATCCGTTCAGGCCGGAAGGGGCCACCGCGAATTCACTGAGATTCGTTTTCCCTACGATCTGCACGTTTCGCTCCCGTGCGATCTGCAGGCACTGCGCGTCGCGGGAAGCTGGCTGACTGGTTTTAGCGACGTATTCCGAGCCAGCCGTGGTGACCACACCTTTCATATCGATGTTATCTTTGATCGCCAGACGCAACTGCTTCTTCTCTTTCGGTGGCCAGTAATCAATGAACGCGCGATCGTGTTCCGTGTATCCCCGGGGAAACGCGCAGTCGCTGAAACAAGTTATCAGCAAAAGTCCTGTCAGAATCGACCGGGCGGTGACGCAACGACACCTTTTCATTTATTCGACGGATACGGCACTTTCCGCCTTGGAGTGCATCTAGTGAGTGCGCGCGGATTTCGCAAGCAGGGATCTGTTGATGAAGCGCTGAACACTGGCCTCAATCAGGCGGCCCGCATTAAGAAGTCCCGCTTCGCTCGACCGCGGCGCAACCAGCTGCAGGCTGGTGGCTGGAACGATCTTATCATTCAATGGAATCGGTATCGCCAACGCGGGATTTCCAGCAAAGTTCACCGCAACGGTGTTTTGCAGGCCCAACATTTCCGCTTCAAAGAGGGCTATTTCCGCTTCCAAAAGAGCTGTTTTGCCGATGAGCGGAATCCTTGGCGGCAGTTTCTGCAGAGTCGGTAGAGCAATGAAATCAACCTTTTTAAAGACCTGACGGAGCGCGTCCTGCCAGGCCACTTGTCTCCCCAGAGCGTTCCGGTAGCTCGTCGTGTAATCGAATTCACCCAAGGCGATTATTGCTTTGGTCCTGGCGCTTACTCCTATGAGTTTATCGAAGTATTTTCGATCGCTGATCCAAGCCCCGGCTGCGGCCACCGTGTCTCCATCCTTCTTGGCTTGGTCCCACTTCTCCTTGAAGGCTTGGTCCAGTGGGACCACTCGAAAGCCAGCCCGGGCAAGAGCGTCATCAATCGCTTTGTCGATCTTTGGATCGGTTCCCCCCAGGTAGAGCCGCCCGATCCTGATATCTTTTGCCAAAGGTTTCGCGGCCATCGCTGTTCGGTATCGGGCGGCAAACCCGTCCTGCAAAAGATCCATCCCTTCGACAACATGAGCCACGTCTTTGGCCATCGGACCGACTGTATCCAAATGTTTTGGTTCAACCGGAAATACGCCTTTTAAAGAAACAAGGCCAAACGTCGTCTTCAGTCCGACGATGCCGCAACAAGCTGCGGGAACGCGGACGGAGCCGGCTGTATCCGTTCCAAAAGCAACGTCCGCCATTCCGCTTGCGACTGCGACCGCTGAACCACTGGATGAACCTCCCGGGATAATCTTGCTCCTCCTGCTCAAGGGGCTTCTCGGAGTTCCGAAGAAATCGTTAATGCCGGAAGGGGCCACCGCGAATTCACTGAGATTCGTTTTTCCTACGATCTGAACATCTCTTGCCCGTGATATCGCCAGGCACGCGGCATCACTTGTCGCCGGCTGACTGTTCTCAGCAACATATTCGGAGCCGGCCGTGGTCACGACACCTTTCATGTCGATCAGATCTTTGACTGCCAGGCGCAACCGTTTGCTCTCCTTCGGAGGAGGCCAGTAAACAATGAACGCGCGATCTTGGAATTCGTTCGCCGTTCCTCTCGGCAGAATCGCGCAGCCGCCGAGACAAGTTATCCACAAAAGCCCGACCAGAATTGATCGAGCGGCGACACAGCAACGTTTTCTCATTTCATTTCTAGCGATTTATCACAAAGCAGCATGAACGCTCTACGCGTTGCCTGACTGTGTCGAGCACGTTGTACTGTGCATCAGAGACCGCGGGCAAGCCTGCAAACTGCTCCCTTTGAACTTACGGTCCTGGTTGCATTGGTAATGTGCCACAGTCGGCGCACTATAATGCCATACTCGCAAGCGTCGAGCGGTTGCCCGTCCATGTTGGTAATTCCGCTAATTCCGGGCCGATGAATAGGTGATGCCAAAGCTGAGTCGCCACCACCGCAGTCAAACCCAGCTCCACGGATAGGCGTGGCAGGGAACCAACCGGCATACGGCGAAAAGCCCGTCGCCAGTGATGTACCGCCGCAATGTCAAAATATCCGGTGCGACGCAGCGATTCTTCGCTCAAGAGCTGAGCAACGAATGCCGGTTCCGGTTCGACGTGAAAACTGTCCAGAGGCGCACGGAAAATAACCTTGCGCCGCCGATACACCGACGCGGGCAGCCAGCGTTCGGCTAAGAGGCGGAGCAGATGTTTGTCACGAAACCCGTGGAGTTTCCAACGTGGATGCAATCCGGCCAAAAAGTCGAAAACATCTTTATCGAGGAACGGATATCGCACCTCCACCGAGGAATGCATGGCCACGCGATCACCTTTGGCCTGAAGCAGATGTCCAGCCAGAGTAACCCGTGCTGCGACCCAGATGCCTCGGTTCAGCGGGTGCCAGCGTCTGGCCCGGTCCAACGGCATTTGCAGATCAGCCCAGGGATTGGTTTTCTCTAGCACTTCCCGCATTGGTGCAGCATAAAAGCGAAGCTTTGAGATCCCGAGTAGCCCGTAAGCATCAATCCAAGCGTTAGGGCCGCCGACGGATTCTTCCACGCCACGTCGAAACTCCGCCGGATATTGGGGCACGTGGTGCAGCCGAAGATAAGCACGGCGCATCCGGTCGCTCAGCGGCAGCCCGGGCAAGATATCCAGGAGACCGAACAGTTTGGCCGCTTTGTACCAAGGGTAACCGATCAGCCACTCGTCCGCCCCTTCGCCAGTAAGGACCACTTTCTGGCCGCAGGCATGGACGCGCTGGGCTAACAACAGCAAAGCAGCACAAGAAGTATCGATTACCGGCGCTTCGGTGGCTTGGATCAGCCGTGGATAGGTGTTAAGCGTGTCGCTGGCCCGAAACTCCTGGACTATCGGCGGCTTCGTGCCAATGTGCCCAGCCACCAGGTTAGCCGCACTGAGCTCATCGAGTTCAGGAGCGTTAACGCGAATCGTGTAGGTGTTAATCGCTGGACCCTTTAGATGACAGGCGAGTGCGGTAGTCAGGCTTGAGTCGACGCCACCCGATAAGTAGGCGCCCACCGGCACATCCGCCCGGAGCCGCTTCTCCACAGACTGCAGCATTATCTGCTCGAAGCGATCCAGCAGAGCACGCGGGTCTTTCCCATGGTCCTCGTCGCCCCGATCGGGAAAATCCATCTCCCAATACGCATGCTCGCTGATGGAGGGTGCAGCGCCGCGGACATTACCTGGAACTATCCTCAAGTAATGCCCGGGAGGCAGGAGCTGAACGCCTTCGAAACAGGTCGTTGGCCCAGGCAGGGCGGCGAATGTAAAAATGTGGTCAATGCCGCGTAGATCGGGTCGGGCCGGCACCAGGCCGGAAGCCAGAAGAGCCTTGATTTCTGACGCGAAAAGGAGCCAATCCCCCTGCCGCGTCCAATAGAGGGGACAAATGCCGAAACGGTCCCGTCCGAGCACCAAACGATGCCGGCCATCATCCCATAACGCCAAGGCAAACTGGCCAAGCAAGCGTTCAAACATGCCTTCCTGACTCTCTTCCCAAAGGTGTGGGATGATTTCCGTGTCGCAGTGTGTGACCAGGCGATGGCCGCGCGCTTCCAGCTCTGCGCGTTTCTCGACGTAGTCGAAGAACTCGCCATTAAACACCGCTGATACGCTCCGGTCTTCGTTGGCGACAGGCTGCTGGCCGTCCGCCAAGCCAACAATGCTGAGCCGGCGCGACCCTAGGACCAAGCCAGGACGCTGAAAGTAACCCTCCTCGTCGGGGCCACGGTGAATTATCGCCTGCGTCATCCTTTGGATGACGCCGTCCGCTACACTCCGGCGCCCGGCTAGATCGACAATACCTGCGATGCCGCACATACTAATCAGCCTTAGTGCAGAGCAGGCCCAACAAACAACCGTTTTTTCGGTCCCCTTTGCTTCAATCGAATAAGCAACCGCGAAAAATGGACTAAGGAACGAAGGAAAGAATAAAACCTATATCAATCGATTTTACCCGGAGGACGAATCGTCGTGCTCACTTTGCACCCCTCCTCGTCCACTCAATGTTTCACACGCTTTCGTAGAGCTCAGCTACATCATTGACTTGTCACGGTCGCAATTTTCCCTTAAGGCTCCGGCGTCAGGCGAGTCACCTCTATGCATAAGGATCGTATCGCGGTCATCGGAATCGGCTGCCGTTTCCCCGGCGGAGTAAGCGACACAGAATCGTTCTGGAAACTCCTCGTGGAGGGCCGGGAGGCCGTCGGTGAAATCCCGCCCGACCGCTGGAATGTCGACCGATTCTTTGATGCGGAGTTGGGGTTACCCGGCAAGTCGATCGCTCGGCGCGGAGGGTTTTTGGAGGGAATCGATCAGTTCGACCCGCAGTTTTTCGGGATCTCGCCACGGGAAGCGCCCTACGTGGATCCGCAGCACCGGCTGCTCCTGGAGACAGCCTGGGAGGCGATCGAGGATGCCGGCCTCGTGCTCGATCTTGAGCGGGGGACTGACCTTGGTGTCTTCGTCGGAATCTCTCACAATGATTATCAGGCGATTCAGGGTACCCCCTGGGAACATTCCGGGATCGGTCCACACTCGCCGACCGGCTGCGCCCACAGTATTGCTGCCAACCGCATCTCCTACTGCTTAAATCTACGGGGGCCTAGCGTTGCGATGGATACCGCTTGTTCGTCTGCACTCACGGCCGTGCATGCGGCATGCGAACACATTCGGGCGGGTCGTGGCGATGTGGCATTAGCAGGCGGCGTTACGGTGATGATTACGCCCGGCGGATTTATCGGTTTTTCTCGAGCGTCGATGCTGTCTCCAGAGGGCCGGTGTAAAGCGTTCGACGCATCGGCCGATGGTTTCGTCCGCGGCGAAGGAGCAGGCATGGTTCTGCTGAAGCGGCTCTCTCAGGCGCTTGCGGACGGCGACCCGATTCAGGGAGTGATTATCGGTACGGCCCTTAACCAAGACGGCCACACCAATGGGATCTCGCTTCCCAGCGCTGAGGCGCAAGCACGGCTGGTGCGCGAGGCATGCATCGACGCTGGGATTGCTCCCTCTCAGATCGGATTTGTCGAGGCCCATGGAACTGGCACAGCGGTGGGTGATCCGATCGAGGCCCATGCGCTCGCAGCGGCACTCTGCGAAGAGCGCTCCACAGAAGCCCCGCTCCTCATCGGGTCGGTGAAGACTAACCTTGGCCACCTGGAGACCGCGGCGGGCGTCGCCGGTTTGGTCAAAGCTCTGCTGGTGCTGAAGCACGGGCGGATTCCGCCTAGCTTACATTTTGAAACACCCAATCCAAACATCGACTTCGCTGCTCTGAAACTCCGCGTGCCCGTCGCGCTGGAACCCTTTCCGGACACCGGTGGCGGAAAACGCATAGCAGGCGTTAACTCGTTTGGTTTTGGTGGAGCGAATGCCCATATCCTTCTTGAGGAGCCGTCGGCACGCCCTCAGTCGGAGCATTTAAGTACGCAGACCGAGCACGCTTGGCCACTGGTTCTTTCCGCGCGATCGGAAAAGGCACTGCGCTCCTCGGCATCGCGATTGAGGGACTGGTTAGATGAGCGGTCAAAAGCGAATGGCAACTCGCCGGTGCTCTCGGATCTGGCTTATACCTTGGGAGCCAGACGCAATCACCACCCATATCGCCTGACTCTCGTCGCGCATTCGTTGGTTGAACTCGTTGAAGAGCTCAACGGCTACCTAGGGGACCAAAAGGGCTCGAAGGTGCGCACGGCATTCGCGCCCCGGCCTGAACAGACTCCACGAGTCGCTTTTGTCATGAGCGGACAGGGTCCGCAGTGGTGGGGTATGGGCCGCGAGCTGATGCGCTACGAGCCCGTGTTCCGACAAAGCATCGAGCGGTGCGATGCCGCGATGCGGCCCTGGGCGCGCTTCTCGCTGCTGGAAGAGCTTGGCCGCTCGGAAGACGTCTCTCAGATGCATCGAACTGAAATCGCGCAGCCTGCCATCTTTGCGATGCAGATGGCACTGACGGAATTGTGGATATCCTGGGGCGTTCGACCTGCCGCAATCGTTGGTCACAGCGTCGGGGAAGTGGCGGCGGCGTACGTTGCGGGAGTATTCAGTTTGGAGGAGGCAGCACGGGTGATCGTGTTGCGCGCCCGATTCATGGACGATTGTGCGCGGGGTGAGGGAACAATGCTAGCGGTCGGTCTGGACGAGGATGGAGCGCAGGCGCTGATCGCCCGGCATGACCGCACAGTAACGATCGCGGCGTTCAACGGACCTCGTTCGCTGACGCTGGCCGGACCCCGACTTTCCCTGGAGGCGATGGCCGCCGAACTGGAACTCCAAGGGGTTTTCGCAAGGCTCGTACGAGTAGATCACCCATTTCATCATCCCTTAATGAAGCCTGCTTCTGAGGCCTTGGAAGAAGCGTTAGTTGATATCAAGCCGCGGACGGAAAGGGTGCCGTTTTTCAGTACAGTGACCGGCCAGCGGTGCGCTGGACAAGACTGCGTTGCTGCTCACTGGGGGCGTGGGGTGCGCCAATCGGTGCAGTTCGCGCGTGCCGTCAACGCGTTGTCGGACTTCGGCGTCGACGTCTGGCTGGAAATCGGTGCGCATCCAGCGCTCGGTCATTCGATTCAAGAATGCCTTGCCGGGCGAAGCGGCAAAACACCGGTGATGTGTTCCACTCGCCGGGACCGCGAGCACGAATCCTTGCTTGAGACCGCGATGGAGCTGCACCGCTCCGGCCTCACATTGGATTTTGCGGAGATGACACCATCTCGACGGCTGCTCTCATTGCCGACCTACGCTTGGGACAAAAGCCGTTGGTGGCATGAGTCCAGCGATTGGCGCGAGGGTCGGCTGGGTTCGGGTGGCCGTGGATTGCTCGACGTTCGATTGCCTTGGGCGACGCCAACCTGGATTGCGCGGCTCGATGGCCGGCACATGGCCTTTCTGAAGGATCACAAGGTCGAGAATTTGGTCGTGTTTCCCGCCGCGGCCTTCGTCGATATGGCGCTGGAAGCAGGCCTGCAGCTCTTCGAGGGTCGACCTTTCGTTGTCGAGGATTTGGAGATTCGCAAGCCGCTCATTCTGCCGGATTCCGTTTCGGGGCTTCACGTGGAGCTCTCTTATAATCCGAATGAGCGCACGTTCTTGATCCAGAGCAGGTTCGACCAAGGCGCTGCCTGGTCGCTCCATGTTGTGGGCTCCATGCGTGGGGAGCGCACCGATTCGGGCTTTGCGTCATCGGCCTGGGATCGCAAGAGAGCGGGTGGCATCGAGCCGGTTAAGGTCGACGACTTCTACCGCCACATGAGTGAGATGGGACTTCGCTACGGCGATGAGTTCCGCCCCATCCGCGACTTGTCGGCTGGTGGAGGCAAGTCGGCAGGCAGGGTTTCGTTGTCGGACATTATTGCTCATCGCGCCGGTGAGTATCCACTGCATCCCGTTCTGTTCGACGGAGCGATGCAAATCCTTTCTGCAGGAGCTGCAACAATTGAGGGTCGCAAAAGTCAACTGAAGCTCCCGGTCCGGTTTGCCAAGATTCTGTTTCTACGGTCGCCGGGGGCCTCCAGCCTTGTTCGCGCCGCTGTCCAGCAGTGCAATAGCGAGTACGTCGAAGGCAGAATCGAATTGTATGATGAGGCAGGAAAGCCTTGTGTGCTCGTGGACGGTTTCCGTGCGATCAGCCTCTCGGGAGCGCGCCGATCCGCCGGGTCGGGAGGACACCATCAAGTTCTTTATCATCTCGTGTGGGAACGAACGCCGGCAGCGTCGAATCCTGCAGCGCAATCGCCAGTACCGTTGGAACGCCTGGTACGCGCGGCGCAGGGTGCCCTGGACCAGGTGATCGCCACGCGGGGGCGAACCCAGCTTGAGAATGCGATGGCAGCCGGAGATGATCTCGCGGCGGCGCAACTCGCTAGTGGACTGCAGAAAATGGCATCCTCAGCGGGAACAAGTGGAAACTTTACTGCGGATTCCCTGCGGGTGGCAGAACCGATGCGACAGATATTCGGGCGGCTAATCACCAACCTCGTGAAGCGCGGCTGGCTCGCAAAGGAAGGTGACGGTCATCGGCCAACACCCTCCTTTCACAGCGCGGCAGATTCAGCTCAGAAAAGGTTGCGCTCGTTTATCTCCACCCATTCTGGACACCTCCCCGAAGGCCTCCTCTGCGCCGCGATCTGCGCCGAACTCGGACCTATCCTGCGCGGCGAAAAGGATGCCGTACA
>DATNNZ010000359.1:0-5399 GCA_035601575.1 Chthoniobacterales bacterium | reverse complement strand
ATCACCCTCGGTGCTCTGATGTTACTCTGCGGAGTCGCGTTTGACGTGCCGCGACGTCCCAATCTCATGAGCGCCGAGTGGCGTACCAATGTGCTCGAACCAATCGCCATTGGCAGCCTGGCGTGGCTCGCGCCTGGATTGGGCGACATTCCAAGATGGCTTCACAGGGCGAGCCGCTATCTTCTTGCATTTGCGCTCATCGTCTTTGGCATCGCCCATTTTCAGGTTCTCACCTTCATTGCCAGCCTGGTGCCCGGCTGGATTCCCTGGCACCGGTTCTGGATTGTCTTCTTCGGCGTAGCCTTTATCTCCGCGGGCGTAAGCTTCGCCACTGGATTTCTGCAGCGGTGGGCGGCTTTAGGTGTGGGACTGATGTTCGCGCTCTTTACCGTAACAATTCACCTACCGCCTGTTCTCAACTTTTTCCGCGCCCTCGGCGCAACTCAAGACCCGGACAAGTGGTCGGACGTGTTCATTATCGTAGCGCTATGGGGAGGCTCGTGGGCGATCGCGTGCGATTTTCGCGATAGAAGATTTCAGATTGGAGGCAGATTCGAATCGGGCTAACCAGACGATCCAGCCAACCGCTGGCCGCTCCGAAGCGAAACTTTTAATATTGTAAGCAGATATAAGCTCACTTTATTTCAGAGTATCAATAAATGAATAGAATGAATCCTAAGGTTGATGAAGAAGAACCAGAGCCCAGAGTGCCAACGGATCTTCGCAAAGCCCTCGCGGCTACCCCGATAGCGAAGGTTCAGTGGAGGGATCTCACGCCGATTGCGCACAGGGACTTTATTAGTTGGTTAGACTCAGCCAAACAATCGGAGACACGTAGACGCCGGATCGAGAAAGCCTGCTCGATGCTTATAGCCGGAAAGCGACGCCCCTGTTGTTATTCAATAGTGTCACTGAATCTTCACAAAGCGCTCGCGGCTACCCCGATGGCGAAGGCTCAGTGGAGCGATCTGACGCCAATCGAGCGCAGGGACTTTATTAGTTGGATGGACTCAGCCAAACAACCGGAGACACATAGACGCCGGATCGAGAGAGCCTGCGTGATGCTTGCGGCCGGAAAGCGACGCCCCTGATGTTTTTCAATCCCTGCCATTCTGATTTTATCGTTTGCTCGCAAACGAAGAATAAAGGGGCAGATTGCATCGAAGGCCTAACCAATCGCTGGAACCAACTCCGAAGGCATTCGTGAGCAGGCACGCTGGCCGGCGTACTAAGAAAGTTGAGAGTTGAGAGATGATTGTTGAGAGTTTAAGAAAGTTCGCGCTCGCCAGCGGTGGCTGATCGTGTTCTAGTTAGATGGAATGCGCCCTTCGACATTCTGCGGATTTGTCACGTATCTCATTCTCTCCGCAGCTTCCCACGGTGCCGACGTTGCGCCAGCCGATACGACGGCACCTCTCTTTCGCATCTTCGCGGCGATTCCGATGAAGCCGGCAGACAGCGCGGTTCGCACTCAACTCACATTCGATGCCAAGCATCCGCTGCTGGTCGTTCGCTCAGTCAGCGACTTGCGATTGGCTCGCGACCAGAAGAGCGTGCTCATTACGCTAACATCTGCGGACAGGAAGAAGTTCACCGAAATCACGCGCAAGTACGATCAAGGGTTACTACTTTTGGAGGCTACCGGTCGCGTGTTAGAGGCTATGCACATCACCGCACCTGTTGTCGATGGCATCATCGGATTTAAGTATCCCGAGGAAGCAGCAGTCGCCGAATATTTGCGGCGCCGCTTTCGCGTCGGTGAATTTAAGTGAGCTCTGTCTCTTTAGGCCCGCTAATCGCTCACCACCAAAATCAAACCTACACATTCAAATGCCTACCAAACCAATTCCCGACGGATTCCACGCCATTACACCGTATCTATTCGCCGAGGGCGCTCCCCGGTTGATCGAGTTCATCTCTGCAGCCTTTGGTGGCAAGGTGACTTACCGCACAGAGCGGCCAGACGGCTCGATTATGCATGCCACGATGCGAGTCGGAGATTCCATGCTGATGCTGGCCGACGCTAGCGCGCAGTTCGGGCCGATGCCAACCTCGATTTACCTGTATGTTACCGATAGCGACGCCGTGTATCAGACAGCATTGAATTGCGGTGGAATCTCCGTCTTTCCAATCATGACCTTGCCCTCTGGAGAACGGTATGGCGGGGTCAAGGACCCTTGTGGAAACATCTGGTGGATTGCCACGCATGTAGAGGACGTGCCGCCGGAAGAGCAAGAGAGACGCTGGAAAGAATTCCAAATGCCATAAGCCAGGAGCAGACCGGAACGCCGCTTAACAATGCGCTGGAGCCAACCCGCCTCAGGCGGGCCGCCTTGAATAAACGCAAAGGAATCAATTATAAATTATGAAACCAACCCACTTGTCCTCCGGGCGCCAGATGCGGGTAGCTGATCTTGTGTCTCATTAGATGACTTACCCCGATCCTTGCTAGACGCTAAACAACCACATGAACTCAACCAAGAAACAAGCGAGACTCGCGGGACTCCTGTATCTACTGGCCAGCATCATCGGCTGCTTTGGCCTCATCTATGTCCCTGGTAAGCTGATCGTGACGGGAGACGCAACGGCGACGGCCACTCACATTCGCGCTTCGGAGACCCTTTTCCGCTTCGGTATCGCGAGCGAACTGATCGGCTTTATCATGTTTATTTTTGTGGTTCTGGCTCTATACCGCTTATTCAAGGGCGTTAACGAGAGACATGCTTTGGCGATGGCGATCTTGCTCCTGGTCTCCATCCCTATCTCGCTGCTGAATGTGCTCAACGACATTGCTGCGCTGGTCCTCGTTAGCGGTGCCGATTTTCTGTCGGTAGTTGATAAGGGTCAGCTCGACGCCCTGGCGTACCTTTTCGTCCGTTTGCATGGCCAGGGATTTGTCCTTGCGCAAATTTTCTGGGGCCTCTGGCTATTTCCATTCGGGATTCTTGTCATTCGATCGGGCTTCATCCCGCGCTTCCTGGGCTACTTGCTGTTCATTGCAGGTTCCGGCTATCTGGCCAGTTCCTTCACCTCCCTCATTCTGCCAGCGTACCGGCAGCTTGTTGACCAGTTCACGATGGTCCTTACAGCTGGGGAATTGCCGATAATCTTTTGGCTTTTGATCTGGGGGGCAAAGGATCAATCTTTGGACGGCCACGCTCCTGATCGCGCTATCGCATAATTAATGAGTTTGCACCTCCAAGCACTTTACCAAGCGCTGCAGCCAACCACTGGCTCGCCACGAGACGAGTCCGCCCGACTGGCGGACCGGCGTACGGCCTCGCTTTATTTTATGAAAGCACATTCACAACTCTTGATCATTGCGATCTGCATGGCTGCGCTTTTGTTCACAGGCGCGGCTCTGGCCCAGACACCAAGTCCGAGCGTTGCCCCACGAATGAAAGCCATTGTTTATCATAACTACGGTTCACCCGATGTTCTTCGACTCGAGGAAATCGAAAAGCCTGTTCCCAATGATAACCAAGTCTTGGTCAAAGTTCGCGCGGCTTCGGTGAATCCACTTGACTGGCACTACATGGAAGGCACGCCGTACATCGTTCGTCTAATAGATTCTGGCCTACTCAAACCAAAGGTTACGCGGCTCGGCGTTGACTTCGCGGGGACGGTTGAAGCGGTCGGCAAGAACGTAACGCAGTTCAAACCGGGCGAGGAGGTTTTTGGCGGGAAAACCGGCGCCTTTGCCGAGTACGTGTGTGTTCTCGCGGATCGAGCAGTCGTGCTGAAACCGGCCAACATAACCTTTGAACAAGCGGCGTCTGTCCCTATTGCAGCAATCACCGCATTACAGGGTCTTCGCGACAAGGGAAAGGTTCAGCCGGGGCAGAAGGTCTTGATTAACGGTGCGTCGGGAGGCGTGGGCACGTTTGCGGTGCAGATCGCCAAGTCGTTCGGTGCCGATGTTACCGGCGTATGCAGTACGAGGAATGAGGAGATGGTCCGATCAATCGGCGCAGATCGGGTGATCGATTACACCAAAGAGGATTTCACCAAAAGTGGGCAGCGCTACGACCTGATTCTCGATAATGTTGGCAACCATTCGTTGTTAGAATGCAGGCGCGCGTTAAATCCCAAGGGGAAATACGTCATGATCGGCGGCGGAGGATCAACCGAACAAGGATTTATCGGGCCTTTGGTTAATCCGATCAAAGCGCTCGTATTGGCGCCATTCGTGAGCCAGCAGATGGGCATGATGCTGGCGCAGTTGAACAAGAAGGACCTGACCATTCTAGGCGATCTCATGCAGGCGGGAAAGATAAAGCCGGTCATCGACAGGACCTACACGTTGAGTCAACTGCCCGAGGCTATCCGTTATCTTGAAGAAGGACACGCGCGAGGAAAAGTCGTAATCACTGTCGAAGACAACCCCTCACCGATCGGTGCCAATCGGGTGGCGAACGCTGCGAGCACGACCGCACCCCTTCTCATTGTTCTTGAGTTCTTCACCGTCGTCATTGGCGTGACAATTGTGCCGATTGTCGTTGCGCTCGTTCTCAATCGTCGTTTCCGGCAGCGCAATCCAGAGAAGAGGCCGTACCGATGGGGCTACTACTTTGCCATTCTATCGTTCATCGGCGGCATTGCTCTCGGTTGCATCCTCCAACTCGGCGTCACTGCCGTGATCGTCTGCGGCGTCATTTACGCAGTCCTCGCATGGTTCTTCGCAAAGCGTGACCACTGGGCTTGGATCACGCTCACGATTCTCAGCTTCAATCCTGTCGCATGGATCATCAATTTTATCTACCTTCGGAGGCGTTGGGCGGAGGACTCTGTAGCTGCGCCAACCATCTAAGCATCCTAAAGCTTTTAAGGACGGGGCGAAACCTGTCCCTCGAGGAATTCGAGCGCTTTGTCGTAGCTTCGGCGCTTAAGGTAATGCGCGAGTTGTGGATCGATTGGACGCGGCAGTGCCGCTTCCAGCTTATCGATTTTTTCCGAGATAATCCTTAGCCGCGCTATATGTGCTTCTTCGTCGCGACGGCTTTCTTTATCATGAACGATCGCGAGCCGTTCTCGTAATGCCTCTCTAAGATCGTCAAACGCGAGATGATCGGGGCTCGCGAAGGTTTTCGGAGTCGCGTTTTCCATTGGTTTAAAAACCGCGGATTACCCGGATTAAGATGGATAAGAAATTAGTTCAGCGCGGGCCTGATTCGGAGAGAAGTTGGCGCTTGGCTTCGAGCCAGTCTGAATCCGCATCGCCCGGCAGAGCGAATCGGCGCCGGCGTTCCGAAATGAAATAGGCGCGCATACAAATTTGTTCATCCGACGGCTCTGCCGTTTGCCGTGCTTCAGGAGGCATGGAGACTTTTGCTTTCGCCGCACTCGACCCTTTCTGGCGCATCGGCCCGCCGGATTTTGGACTTGTCGACGCGCGGCGC
>DATNNZ010000358.1:0-3443 GCA_035601575.1 Chthoniobacterales bacterium | reverse complement strand
ATTACCATCAACCTCAGTGCGTTCGAAGGGCGACCGGTCCGGACCCAAGTGCCGCAGACGAACGGACGGTCAACAGCTTTTACCTGCTGAACTACCATGAGTTTCAATTTAGAAGAAGCACAATCCTGTTCAGAGATCCCGGCTTACCGCGGGCCGGAGGTACTCTCCATACTAATTGAAGTTGATCCCGTCGCAGGGAAAATATCTAAGGAATACCCGGATGCTTACCCGAAGGATTATCCGGAGCGGGCTGAAAAATTTTGCCGCAACTTAATCTGGCGAAAAATCACTGGAGACGTCACCGTTGAGTTCCTGGAAGCGGCGGTGGATCGGATGTTCAGTGCCGATGAAGTGACATGCGTTGTCGATCTCGAGAGACTTAAGCGCCTCAAGCATCAAATAGTCGGTCTTTTCTTTACACGATGAAAATCGTCTATCCGAATTCGGAAAAGTGTAAACGCTCTGTTCGTGTCGCGCCGGTTGATTGTGAACGTTGCATTCGTTTCAAATATGGGGGGGAAGACGAGCCTATTTAGCAAATCTCGACCTTATGGGCTTTCGCTTCAGGACTTCCGATTTCGTGTAGGGGAAGTCGCGAATCACTTCGCGGCTTCTTTTCAAAAGGAAACTAATGCGCTTCGAAAAACTCAAAGACAGCAGCCTTCTTAAGCCGGGAGAGCTGCTCGTTGTCTTGAAACATACCGCGTTTTTCCGATTGCAACAGACTGTCGAAAGCGGGCGTCTACAATTTTACCGAAATCGTCAGGAGCCGGTTCCGTGGATCAATCGGGCAAAGCATGGCAGAATGTTCCGGCGCCCGAAAACAACGAATGAGCGGAGAGCTCACTTCAGCAACAACGCGACGGAAGAAATCCTCGAACCCTTTGGCGTCACCCTCAAGCTCCGGCAAAAACGAAAATGGCATATGTTGCCGAACGCCTATCATGATCTCTCCCTCCGGTATCAAAGAAGCTGGAAAGAGCATCGTGGAACACAGCGAAAGAGCGCAGGCAGCATCAACCGTCGAATCCACAGCCCTCCCTTCTGGGCTTGGCGAAGCCCGGCGCGGCTTATCGCGACAGACTAACCGCTTAAAAGATTTCCATCACTAAGAGATCGATCGAAATCTGATCGTCAATCGTGACAGGTGCGTCGGGCTTGACGACGGCGTTGCGATGATTAGGGGCGATTTGCGAGATATCCTCGGCATCGAATGAAGATTAAGTTAAATCACCCCGGCTGGCCGTTCCTGTGCGCCCGCCTGCCAAAAAAACTATTTTTGCATCCTGGCCTTCTGTGGTCGTGGCTGAACAACGTGATGCACGAAAGGCGGCGCTAAATGAACGGAGATCGAGCTTTAAAGAAGATGAGCGCGTTGTACAGAGCGCCGGGAGCGCAATAGGAACAAATGGACAACGCTGATACGCTGCCGGGTATGGAGTACGTCATAAAGACGTTTAATGACTACAGTCTGGCGCATTTGCTAATGATGGGCGCTACATCGGACTTTACAGGGACCCCGCTTGAAGGCCTCGCAGGCGACGGCATGTTCGATCACTTTCGCCGGGTGTATAATGGGCATTTTATCGCTAACGTTGACATGACCCAAGAACGCGCCAATCGCTTGATTGCAGCAGGAACAGTGGATTCCGTCGCGTTTGCCCGGCCCCATATTGCGAATCCGGATCTAGCGGAACGTTTTCTAACCAGCGCGCCGCTCAGCGAGATCAATTGGCCAACGGTCTATGCATCTGGACCGAAGGGATACATCGATTATCCCACATTGTTAACGAAACTGTCTGACTCCTAACCAAACGGCAATAGAAAGACCGATGAGCGCAAGCTACGGCCTAGCGGTTTGTACACCGTAAACTCGCAAGGTCACGACCCGGTTGAATTGAAGGCCGTCACGCTCGACATTCGAAACAAAGCGCCAGAGATTTATGGCCTGGCAATAAAGTTCTGGACGTACTTCAATGCCTTCGGTCAAGCACCGCCCCAGTGACTAGAAACCATGAAACTCGACGAATGGCTCACGCGACTCGTGGCTGTGCCACCCGGTCGTAACCCGCTTGCCAACGGCATTGCGATTGGCATGCGGATCGCGCTCTTCATCCTCGTCCCTTTGGGTATTATCGCCGCAATCGCGATCCTTTTTCTGCACCGATGAGCGTAAGCAACCGCCAGGCCAAATCGCGATTCGACAGCGATTTGACGGGATCGGAGGTGATTCTAGGGGCCGCCCTCGAGAGTCTGGGCGTCCAGGTGCCTTCACAGCGGAAATGTTCGCCCCCGGGCGCCGAACAGGGGCGAGCAAAGCGAGGAACGAACGCCCTTGGATTGTCACTGGTTGCCCCGGTCTTGCCTCGAACGTTTTGTTAGCCGAATCAGGGCGCTGGTTTCGACGATTTGGCGTACCTGATTCGCGGAGCAAACAAATTTGACAACCGACGTAGGGTCGGTCGGTTTCACCGCCGATGTTCACAATCAGTTGAAAGCCCTCCTTGGTCAGCGGCTGAAGCCGCTCAAAGACCTTGAATGACCCGCCGGTAGAAGTCATCCTCTTCCTGCTCCCTGGCGTCTAGAAGCCATTTCTTCGGCAGCGGTAAGTCGGCCTTGATTCGGCGCAGCAGGTGCATCCATACACCCCTAGAGCAGACCAGGGGTTTGATCTAGGAAGCGCATTTTCCGCAAATAGCGTTTACCCATTTTTCGATGCCCTCAGGCCTTGCCTGTTCGTTCCTGGTCACTAGTGCAGCGTTTCATTGTTTTCAAAAGCAGCGCCACTCCGACGACGCCTGTTGTGGCGAGCCCGATCAGGCTAAACCTGCTATGAAAACAAGTGAAACAATGCACTAGGGACTGCGCCGCTTTACCCATCTTTTCCCAAGCCAGATGATCTTCGCGGAAGAGCTTGTCTAACGCGTCCCGATCGTCGAGCGGATAGGCCGCGTGAACCGAGAACGCGGACATTATGCCGTAGGCAGTTCCTCGGGCGCGGAGTCTGAGGTGACTATGCGATTTCAACACTACCTATATCAATTTGGGGTCTCGAAGGCCGATTTCGCGAGATTCTCAAACGCCCCCCCACGCTAAGGCGCAAAGACGTCGAGAACGGGAGTCAGGCTAGGCGAGCCATTTTGAGATATCGACAAAACGCGTTTGCTAGTTCGATCGTGACCGTATGGACAGCCTTCCGGAATCCTCGCCGCCTTTTGCCTGCTCTGGGATATTGGTGCTCTCGCTCAGCGACCTGTACGCCGGGAAATGAGTATTTGGAAGAAACCTATTTCGCGCTATTCTCGCAGCGTCTGGGTCAAGTTATTGTCGCGTCTAGAATCAATCGAGCAAATCCACCTCGTCCATGCGAGCGGAAAGACCATAAACGATGCCAGTCGCATCCAATGACTCTGTTTTGGTCTCGTTGGCTATCGTTCTGAGCA
>DATNNZ010000357.1:0-8806 GCA_035601575.1 Chthoniobacterales bacterium | reverse complement strand
CGCAGGATGCCTCGTGGGGCGAACGTTATTTCCATTTGCCCGATCCTGATGGCCATGAGCTTTCATTTGCTCGTCCGATCTAGCGGTCCTTTACGTGCTCAGGGCGGAAGCCCACTCCAACGACCCGAGCAGGAATTCGCCAGAGAATTGGCCCAACTCGGTCCTTGGCTTCTTTGTTCTCGATCCGACCGGTGATTATCACGTGCTTCCTTTCGAATGCTCGGCAGTATGAGAGATTTCGAAACTGCTGATGCGGGTGGTATCCAACCGGTAAAAGTTTGGTTCGGGTAGCTGCACCGATATTGAGAAAAGTGTTTCCGGACTTGCTGGTAAAAATCGTGGCGACAACGCCTTCCACGGTTGCCCATTCATTGAGGTGCGCTGCGGCTTCGTTGGCTGGAATGACAGTCGCGGTTTGGGCTTGATCGCTGGCCAGAAACGCGGCGTAGCAAATGACGACGAAAGCAAAGTAACGCAAGAATTTGCTCATTGGGCGATCATTCCACGTACTTGATGACGAAATATTGGCCTTCCCGCCGAATCATCGGCACGGACACGCCAGAGCCGACGGCGGTAGTAACGTTACCGCTAGTGATCGCCGTCGCATTGCCGATCGAGTAGCTGCCCAGGAAATCGCTCTGTTCTGCCTTAAGAGGTTTTTAATCATTGTGGTGGCTATATTCGGCGGTTTTAAGGCTGGATTTAGTCTTGGAGCCTGTGACCTTTCGTAGTTATCGCGCGGCTGTCGCTTGCGAGTCCGGCCAAAGCAGCAGAGCTGCCACAACCTGTAACAATCTCTTACTAAGGACTAAAATTGAACAAACTAATATTAACACTGACGGCCTTCGCCAGCGTGGTAATGGCCGTAATAGCCGGTGAACCGATTGGGCCAGTCTTGGCGACTCCAACCACTTCGGACCAGGACGCTCTGATTCTCCGGATTCTCAAGGCAGTGGAGACCCACGACTACCGCACGTTGTTAGTCTACACGTTAGATAAAGAAACCGATTATTTCGGCCACAAAAATTCATCCAATGCCTTCATCCAACAAGATATGACGCAAGACGCTCGATCTTATAAGTGGTGCAGGTTTGTTCCAGATTTATCCACTTTTCAGACTTCGCTCGGGCATGACTCAATTGAATATGATTCTGATGCACTCGATGTTCGAGGCAAAGAGCACAAGGCGCGATGTCGTTTTGACATTTATTACACGTCTACGACTTCACCCCGACTGCAAGCACTGTCCTTAAGAGTTTTGCCCAATCATCCGGAATCGGACAAGTCGGGGTCCACAGTCACCGGTCCTGTCTCGGGGCAAGATGACGAGATTGATTATAAGAACGCGGTCGCACAAGCCACGCAGATCATAAAGATGAAGATCATTCCCGGGCACGAAACAAAGGACGGCTTCAGCGTTAAACCGTTGGACATCAAGTATCAGGACGATCCTGCGATCGCAAAATGGATCGATCAATATGGGTCAATCTGGAAACAACTGGACCCTGTCGTCGCGAACGAATACACAGGCATTCAGCGGAAGATTAACGAACGAAACAAACCTGAAGCAAACAAATATCGCGGCCTCTTAGCGGATGCGTTTAATCAAGCGGTTGAATTGCGAGGCGGCGGCTCTGCATCCGTGCAGTTCCTAACCTTCGCACCGGCGCACGAGGAATGGATAATTGCTCATTTAGGGACAACCAAACGCGATGACGTGCCGGACGAGAAATTTGTGTCCCGGCTGACCAAGGATCTTACCGTGGGGGCCAGCCCTCAGCATAGCGACGTCCAGCGTGTCCTGACAAAATTGAAGACGGTCGAGCGGTTTCTTAATAAGGACGATGCGGCATTTTTGGTAGCGGAGTTTCTCTCTTACTTTGAACGCTAGACCGCGCCCGGCGCGAACTATAGCTGTATGTACATGCCCTAGGTTACTCGCTCCTCCTGCCCTTCGTCGGAAGCTACAGATGATTTGACCTTGGCGAAGCTAGTCGCCCTCTACAAGCCTTGGTCTCGCTTAGATCTTCTCCGCAAACCCGTGATTAGGGCTGGTTGCGAGTGTGAGCATCTAGCTAATCGGAAAGCATTGCGCATACTCGCGACGCATAGCCGAAATGGATGGATAGATGTGGGCAAGCCCTGCGGCTATTTGTCCCCATCGGCAACAATGATCTTCTGAATCTCTGAATCGGATTCTCGATGTAGAATTAGTCGGTAGAACTAACTGTTGTAACCGGTCAGCTCGTGTATTTGCGAGCGGTCCGGATCCACCGTAACGACATTTGGTGGTAACGACTTATAAAAGACAGCGGACGAATTAGGCTTACGCGTCCAAACAAAGCCGTCTTTAACGCACCGAAAGACGCGAGTTTCGACTCCGTCCTCACCGAGTACCGAGATCCGGTCATCCGCCTTCAGGTCAGAAATTTCATCGGTCGTAAGCGAACGCCATCCTAGCGGTTACGTCGCGTCTGATTAACTCTCTCTTCTCAAACTTCATATACACTCATTTCGCTCTTGCGCGGCTTTCCGTTTCCGCTCGCGGTCGCGCTCTTTCCGCTCTGGCATCTTCCTTACAAAATGCGTACGGACGCTTTCTTCGATCGGCTCCCATACTTCCTCGACCTCGATCAATCCGACCATTAGCGGTCACCACTTGACCGAGCGGACGCTGAGCGCCTTCATTATATAGCATCTTCGCGGCTACTCGCTCCAAGATCTGCCGTGACTCGGGACTGATATTCGCCGATATTTGCACGGTATTTTTGCTCGCCATTCCGAGATGCTGACTTTCAAATCCCTGGAATCTCCACCGGCTTTATCAGCTTTCGATCGGTCGGCTGTTCTACGTTGGGGGCGATTTTAGAAGATTTTCCGGAAAAAACGAGCGGTTTGGCCGTTCTAATTTAGGTAGCTCCTCGAAGGGCTTTTAACATAACGTCATAATTCGTCGGCTGGGGTTTTCGCTCTGGTAGGCATACCCCAGCCGACTCTTTTTCTGCCTAAGGCAAAATTTTTCGGGCTTCCTTCCCGGTACTTATAAAGCGGTGGGCGTTCTAGAGAGGTATGCCTACCAGCATCCTAGACCCGAACGAGCCGGTTCCTGCTGTTCGGGAGCGCGTCGATCGAATCCGAAAAGAAGTGCACCGGGTACGGCAAGCTCCCCCCAAGCCGATCGAAATCCCCCTGCCGATTGCAACTGAGACTTACTTCGACGCCCGCTATCCCGGGTACCGGGAGAGACGGGCAGCGCAGCGCGAAGCCAGTCGGAGAGAAGTCCATCCCGAGCCGGTTCCGTATGATGACGAATGGAAATCTCTTATTGCTCAATATAAGGCTCGTTTTCGACGCTACTTCTGGAAATTCTTCTCCACCGTCTTCCCCAGAGAAGTCGCGATACTCCGCCGAGCAGAAACCGGCTTACGCGCCGAACTTGCCGCCATTGGCAATCCTAAGCTTAGCGCTGAGCAAGTGGCGGAAGGGTTCTCGATTTGCCTAGCGGCGGCTAAGGCGCAAGACGGTTACGACGACGACCGGGCGCATTTGGCGGCTCGATTCCGACAATTACGACTTAACTCCAAGATCCGGAAACAAGTTTTGGATGACCTCCCTTCTTGGTTCCGCGCCACTCCTATAACTCCGGCTGACCGGAAGAGAGACGTCAAGGGACGATTTGTGTGACTACATTTCGCGACCGCTTTTTACTCAATCTACCGAAACTAACCGATATGACACCAGAACACTACACTGCAATACTCGAAGAGCTTTGCCAGAAGCTACAAGTTGTCGAACCGCTCCTTTACGGGAAGTTCTCGCAGACTCAAGAACGGCAAGACGCAGAAGCTTGGCTAACGGCGCAGAATCAATTGCGCATAACAGCCGTCGAGTTAATGAAGCGACAACCGTCCGCGACAGCTAAACCGGCTAGTCCGATCTTGCTCTCCAAGCTGAAGAAGAAGCAAGTCGTCGTATAATTCGCGCCAATTTGGTGACTACATTTCGCGGCTGCTTTTCACTCTCCGAACAAAAACCCTCGAGATCCACCGAACCTAAAATTATGCACAACAAACAAATACAAATCGCTACGATAGCGGCCGATGGCGGCAGCTGCCACCCATTACCAAGTACGCCGGAAGGCGTGCACGTAAACGTTGGCCAAATGCCGCCGCTTGGCCGCAAGTAGAATCTTAACTCGCTATAAACAATCCTAGGTAATTCCAATAAAGAATTATGAACAAACAAACAAATAAACAGGAAACCCCATTCGAGGATGAGGAAGGTAACTTATGTATAATGACCGAATGCGGGTGTGCGGGTGATGGGTTAAGTTCGGGGGGCATACGATCGACACCTGCAGGGCATCGCCGCGGGGGGGCGCGAAGCGGTAATGGCGAAGAAGGTGAGCTTTAAAGCACCGGCCTTGAGAGGGCGAGCGTTTTACGAGGGAGATTCTTCTGTCGTACCGTTATTGTCCCGTAATTTGGACTCGTTTTGGACTTTGAAGGCGGTCTGCCTGGACCTGTGACGCAACTTCGCCTCTCAGTCTCATGATGTGAGCGCGCAACTCGATTTCGTTGGTGATTCCTGCACGCAAAACAGTAGATCGACACAAGTGTTGCCGCTCATAAAGGTGTGAACGTCGAGGATGTCCTCGCCACACTCTAGGATCGCCGCACCCGTAGCCCGAGTTCGTTCTGGCTCAAGTCCAGGAACTATTTGTCGATGATGAGCCACTGAATGTCGCTCTCCTGGTTACTGACTCTTCTCGGCCTGGTTTTGAGCGTCCTTGGAACCGTTATCATTTTGCGTTGGCCGACGTATGTAACCCCGATTGTTCAGGACAAGAACAAGAAATGGGTAAGACTGTTCGCCTGGACATCGGACGCAGGCAAACCGGTTGGTCGATGGGAGATAGCAATAGCACAGAGCGGTCCGTTTTTGCTCATTTTGGGTTTAGCGCTCCAAGTCGCGGCATTCGTCCTGACGGCTTAGTGCTCGTAATGTCATGATAGCCGACACCTCGCTCCGAGCGTTCCTAGAGCCATCCTAGCGCGTCCGAAGCTCGAGTTCGTTGCGGTGATGCTGGGCGTACCTAGCATAGTCTGCGCAAGAGGAAAATGAAACCCGGCGATCTCTCCCCTGTGGTTAATTCACGAATCGATAGATCGTTCCTTCCGAATAGGATTTTGATTCGGCCGCATCCCCAAGCTGCCCGACTCGAGCTTCATCAACTTGCTTGACTCGCTCTTCATCAACTCGCCAAATTTTCCAATTGCTAAGTCGTCGCTCGGGCCCAGGACTGATGGCCATGAATATCAGATCCTCGGCTCTCGTCGTCAGATCTTCATTTTCGACCGCATTGCCTCGAGAATCTTTTGCTTTCATCTTTGCCAAGCAGTGTATTGGCGCGCCGGACTCTTTAGAGTTGCGTATCAGGTGGACAACGCCTGTGTACTCAAAGAAAACGTAGTCGCTCATATGATAAAATGCACCCGAAAGCGATGGGTGTGAAGCACCCATATCGTTCGACTTACGGGACAAAAAGTGGCACGCTCCCCTCGACCGCGAAGTCGCTGCGTGTCCAAGCAAAAAATGGCCGCCGAGTCTCCCCGGCGGTAACCAATCGCTAAAGCAGCTACGGCCCGCACCGGATCACTTGCGCCGCAGTAGTCGCCTCTCGAAGAACGATGTAGAATCAGCGCCTCAAAGCTGATAGAAGCATGGGCCATGGCGATGAAACCCGAACGACGAAAAGCTTTCGAGGCTGCGCTCGATTCACTCAAGGAAGACGAACTAAGGGCGCTTGAGGGCCTGACTGTGGTCCGGATGGAGCACAAGGATATTGAGATGATCGCTCACGCAATGGGTGAAATCGCGAGACTTAAAATGAAGGAACGCCGGATTATCTAGCTCGCTTTCCTCTTTGGTCCGCTCGCCCCGCCTTTTCGGGTAGAGTCATGATAGCGGACCTCCCCGCTCCGAGCGTTCCTAGAGCATCCTAGCGCGTCCGAAGCTCGAGTTCGTTTCGGTGGATGGATGATCGTTCAGAAGTACTTGGTCAACCTTCACGAATTTTTATCGCACCACATCAGCGCTTGCGGGATGACCTTGTTTTCATCTGCGCCGGTGAAATGCCGCAGGAGCCCTTCGGCGGCCTTCTCGTAAATGAAGGTGACAAAGCTCGCGCTTTCTGGGCTCCGCCAGGCATGCAACTCAATCACACATTGGCCGTGGTCGATACTAAGCTGAAAAGATGGGCAGTTTCCTCAATCTTTTTCATCGAACAAACACCGCTTATCGTCAGCTAAAGGCAGAAGTTCTTCCGAATTGCACGGCAATCCCGGGCTGCGCTTACTTTCCCAAACGGACAGCTCTGCACGTTTGAGTTCATGGGAGAAGTTACCTTTAGTTTATTCTCCCATTCCACGCCCTGAGCACTTCCTGATGGCTTTCCCGGACAATCATTTGCGAATAAAGTCCGTCCATTTCTAGTACCGTCGACGCCTAAACAAAGAGCCCCGTTTAATTCGAGGGCCACCGGTGATTGCTCGGAGTCCGAGTCTTGCGACGATCAGAAAGACAGGTACCAGTGCGCACAGCAAAATCGTCGAAACTGCTGGTTTACCGCTGGCTGGACCAGATTGTTGGGGTCCATAAAAACCATAATTCGGCCGCGGCAAACCACGCTTTAGCCGGAAAAATACGGGCGGAGCCGGATCTTGACCAGTCAGCGGCGTTAGTGCGAGCTGACCAGCCTCGATTCAGGAGGTCGGAAAGATTCTAGAAATTCTAAAGAACATACAGACGCTGCCGATCAATTACGGGCATGTCCTTTTCTGAGTCCCCCATGAATGGCAAAGGGAATGAGATAACGGATCCAAACGGCACATCGGATGAGCCTGATTCATTCAAGCCTACCGAGGATCCGCTCGCGTTTTGCGAAAGACACATTTTGGGAATGAAACGGAAGGCGGACCATAACAAGCAAGAATCTCTCTGGTCGTTCTATTTTGTTATCGGTCCTTCGTTGTTAGCGCCTCTCTTTGTTACATTCGGATCGGAATGGATATGCGGTAAACTCATACCCTCCGCTCTTTCGCTGGCGGCTGCCGGTTCGATAGCGTGGCTGCAGCTTCGAAAACCTCAGCAACTCTGGTCAATATATCGAAGTGCGAACTCGAGGACCAGAAGAACCGATTTCTATACCGAATTGGAGCATACGCGAATGATCTAGACCCGGGAAAGCTCCTCGCAACAAAAGTATCAGATATCGCGATCGGGACGCATCACCAATGGGTACCGCTGGTGCCTTCGCCGGAGCAGTATAAACCGACTTCGGTTCAAATTGATACACGTTCCAACTTGCCCAGCTGACACTAGAATGACTGAAACACACGAACACGCTCAAACTGAATTAACTACTCACTTCGGTGATTTTGATTTCCACTGCTTTGCATTTGGAACACACGAGGAAGATAATATTCTCTGCTTGGTTAAGCGACCGTTGCCGGAAGTTCCTTTAGTTAGGATTCAGAGCGCTTGCTACACGGCGGAGATCTTTCGAAGTCTCGATTGCGACTGTCACGAACAGCTCGAGAAGAGCTTACAAATGATCCAAAACGTCGGCGGAATTTTCATCTACATAATCTGTGACGGGCGGGGAGCTGGCCTATTGAATAAGGTAAAGGGTCTCGAACTGGGCCGAACAGAAGGCTTGGATACCTCCGATGCATATAGAAGGCTAAACCTCGCCCAAGATCCTAGGGAATATTCCAGGGTGGCAAAGATCCTCCAGCACTTCGGCATCTCGTCAATACAGCTACTGACAAACAATCCTCGAAAAATCCAGGGCCTTATTGATTCAGGTATTCGAGTAAAGCGCGAACCTCTCGAAATACCAGCAACGTCGACGTCACAACCCTACTTAATGACAAAGCGAGATAAAATGGGGCATCTTCTTAGTCACGTCGGCGAAACCGCACAGACTTGCACCAATTCATCCAATCGACCAATAAATGTTGAAGTCCGCGAGCAAAAGGATTCAGAAGGGCTTGATGGGATTTAAAGTGGTTGCACTGACCTTATGATTGGTTTTCCATGAAAATCCCCCACGGCATTCGGACTATTATCTTTGTCGGTGCCATCCTTGCTGCTGCTAACGCGCAGACGGCCAACGTCATTCCCGCCAACGAAGCGGCCGCCCACGTCGGCCAATACTCGACGGTTGAAGGAGTGGTCGCCAAGACATTCACCAGCAAAGGCGGGAACACGTTTCTGAACATCGGAGCGACCTATCCCAACCAGACCTTTACCGGGTGGATACCGCCTGCATCGCCGGTAAACAAATCGCCCGTGCTTTCCGGTATCGAAGGAAAACGGGTCAAGATCACTGGCCGGATCGAGTTGTACAAAGGAAAACCGGAAATTCGGATCAATGCGGTCTCTCAACTCGTAGTGGAGTAAATCAGCCAAATCATCTCATGAGCCCTAACGTGAAAAGGCTCTCCCTTTTCGGAGCCTGCCTCCTCTTTTGTGCATGCGCGTCCCACGAATTTCATCCCTACGTCGGTCAACAACAGAAGTGGCCAACTTCTCCAGGCGCATTCGTTGATTCGCAATACGCAGTTCCCGTTTACTACGGTTATCCTGCGCAGCAATACACGGTGATCGGGTATCTGGAAGAAACCAGCCACGGTCGATTTTCGAATGCGGTCAAGGACGCCGCCAACTCGGCCAAACAACTCGGCGCTGACGCCGTATTGGTAGAATCGCGTGGCAAGAGTTCCGAACCAATAGGAGCCCT
>DATNNZ010000356.1:0-8691 GCA_035601575.1 Chthoniobacterales bacterium | reverse complement strand
GAACTGCAATGCCATAACCGCGAAAAAGAAATTCTTCGCAGATCCCAGCGGTAACGACTAGCAGAATTCGAATTGGCAGATGCAGACTGGAAAGCTGATTTACGGCCGATCGTGAATTTTCGGCGCCAGGAAACAACCTGGAGACTAATCCTACTGAGACCACGGAAATCATCAGTACGATGGCCATTGCCAGCCAATCCATGAGCCGAGGAACGCGGATTCCCAGGTCGCCAAAATCTAGTCCCAGTTCCCGAAAAGCAATCAAAGCCACGACCAGGGTAGCGAACCATTGAAACGCTATGCCACTCAAGGCTCGCGTTGAAAGTTCTCGCAGAACCAGACCGGGGATCGATTCAAGCAGAATGAAGCCGAACGCCAGCGCTAACCCAATCCCCGCCAATAAGCGCTGAAGCGGAGTCCAAGCAATGCTGCCGACCATTTATCTGCCCATACTGTTTGCTGGCGCTTAGTGCGGAAGAGGCCGATCAATAGGTTACCATCCTCCCCGGACAGTCTCGGCTATTGGCTATCGGCTATCGGCTATCGCATGCGCCCACCTACTCCTTCTGCGCACCGGGTTCGAATTTCTCCAACTCGGCGAATACGTATCCGACAAAGATATCTGCTTCAACTCGCAGCGGGATTCGATAGTTATCGTCTGAAATCCATCCCCGACCACTCTTGAAACGTTTATAGGTCTTGAGCTGTAAATGTTGATCGATCGATTTGAAATTGAGGTTAACTCTGATCGCATTGCGTTCAGTGTCGCCGATTCGAATCTTTTCCCGTCCGACTACCTCGATGGTAGCCAGATAAGCGGCATTATTTGCGTAGACAACCATCACTTCTTTTTCGCCGTCGGTGAGGGGTTGACTCCGCAGCCAGAAATATGCCGTCTCAAAACTAAATATCGGCGTAAATTCTATCGTTCGCGATTTGGGCGGCTCTTTTGCTGGAGTAACATCCCGCACACTGGTGGTTCCCTTAGCACTGAAATCAATTGTTGTTTTGACATCTTGGGACGCATACTTTTCGTCCTGGACCACACGCGTCGGTAAGAGCGTCGAGCGATGCGAAAGACATTCATGCTCGAGGTCTAACCGGAAGAGGGCACGTGCCAATCCGACTGTTCCGCCGTTCGCTTCGGTTTTCACCATACCGCCCTCCCGCGTCAAGTGTACGTCAGCTTGTGCCGCAGTAATGCCGCTCCATCCAAAACGATAGGTGAGACGGGCGTTGGATGGGAACGGAAAATTCCCAGGACCTTTGCCGGTCGTTACGGAATCGGCCCACGGCGGCGTCTCCAGTGCCCAACTCACCGACAGGAAAATAACGAAGTAAAATGGAAGGAGGATCTTCATTTGGGTGTGATGCGCTCGATGCTCTGAGTATGAATCCAGCCACTCAAGCCATTATCTAAATGGCAAAAGGTCCAGTCACCCCGTTCCGTTAATAGCTTCAGTTCCTGGCCGGCACCCAGTGTCACCACTATGCGCGAACTAGCCGCCGGGCCGAGTCGAACATCCGAACTTTGATCGACGACTACCGCAAGATTCGGATCTTTCATTCCGTCTCTGACCCAAAGAGTCACTGCCAGACTTAAAGCGAAAATCGGGGCAAAAACTAGCAACGCGATTTTGCCGGTAGTACGAAGGCGCTGACTGGCTCTCCACAACAATGCCGCGATTGCGGTGAGCCAAAAAAGGATAGCAGTTAAGGCGAACCAAAAATCGGAACGCAGCCTTAACCATTGATAAAAAGGATGCGCTTCGGGGTTGCCAATCGAACGAAGGACGGAGTCGAGATTCCGTTGAGCGGGAGTAAAGTTCGGATCCAAGACTAGTGAACGGCGGAAATTAAGGATCGCTCGCCCTTGCTCTCCATCCTTTAGCCAGATATTGCCCAGATTATAAAAAAGCGCCGGAGCCGCTGCGCCGGTGGAGATCAGCTGCAAATAGTTGGCTCTCGCTTCCTCGTACTTTCCTTCGCGGTAGGCCTGATTCCCTTTCTCCAGCGTGAGCAATTCGGCGCCTCCGCTAAACGAGTACGCGACTAAAGTCCAGGCGCTGGCCGCAATCAATGCGCGTTTTATGACGCCTTTTCCCATGCGTCGATCAATTCTTTGATTTCCGTGCGCTCAGTCGAAGAAAGTGTGTACGCCTGGTTAGCGTACACACAGTTCGCCCGTTTCTCGATCACTCGATTCAAACCATTTCGGAGATCCTCCGGTACCTGCTTTTGTTGCAGTGCGTCTTCCGCCGTGATGTGGCGAAGTGCCCCCTTGGCGCGGACCAGTTGATCAAGCTGAATGAGCCGGACGGCCGCGGAGAGTGCGACTTCGGCCTTGGGAGAGTCGAGTTTTCGCCGCTGGGCGCGTCGATCGGCTAAGAACGTTCGAAGCGGTGCCCGCTCTTGAAACCACCGTTTTCCCCAATAGTTGATAGCTAAACCGAGCACGATCACGGCTGGGATGAGTTGGATTAGCCAAAAACCGGGCTCTCGGGTGACCGGCTCAAATGAGCCCCTGGTTTCGCCTTTGGCCACGAGGTCGGTCACACCCGAATTTGGGTTCCGGGAAGGGCTTGTCGATTGGGAAAGGTTTGGGGTTTGCTGTGGACTTGGCTGCGATAGTTGCTGACCCTCCAGATTGACTTCTTTGGGAGCAAGATCCAACGTCACATACTTCTCCTGCTCCGGATCAAAATAGGAGAAACTTGCCGCCGGAGTCTCGTGAACCGGTGCACTGGCCACGATCGGATAATGGAAAGTCTTTACTGCGATTAAGCCGATGTCGTCCTGCGCCTCAATTTCGGAAGTTACCTGATGTACGCGCCAAACGGGAGTCGCAGCCAGGACCGGTCCCTGAACCCGATCGAAGTTGCCGTTTCCGGAAATCTGGATCCGCAGATCGAGAGGATCGCCAACGCCGGCGTGAGTCGGTTGAATCGATCCTGTCATCGTAAATGCTCCGACCGCTCCGTTGAAGTTCGCTGGACGACCGTCGGTGGGCAAAGCCTTGATTTGAATCGTCGCGCCGTTGGTCGCGATCGACGCTTCTTTCCGTTCGTATCCGCTGAAGCCATTACTGAATGGTGACTGATCGAAGTCATCATCAAAACCGGGCGGAGTGTTTCGTAGTACCGGAACATGTAACAGAAATTCTTGCGTGGCTGAGCGAAGATCGAGTTGTCCGGCGCGGACTCCGGTTATGGCGGTCTTGTAAATAAGTACTCGATACCAGCGGCCATTCATCTGGACCTCTTTCTCGGCCGGATCCGGGTACTTAGCCGTGACAAACCCATCTCCGTCTATGATCGGAAGCTGTCCCTGCGGGTACGGCTGATACCAGATTCGACGGTCAAAATAATATCGAAGTTCCACCGGAACCGCTTCGCCGACGTAAGCGGAATCTTTTGGAACAACCAACTCACCAAAATATGACTTGTTCGGTTCGGCCGGTTTATTCGGTTCCTCTTTAAGGACGGTTAGCGTTAAAGGCGCACTTTGAATTTCCCGGCCGTTGAGATTCAGTTTCACCGGCGGAATCGAAAATGTACCCTCCCGTTGCGGAGTGATCACGTACGTGAAATTCACACTGAACGTGGTGTCGCCATTCAACGTCTGCATTCGCGTCGATTGGCTGGCAAATCGAATTGAAAGGCCATCGGCCGAAATATTTGGAGGCTCTGCCATTCTGACGTTTCGGACTTCTACTTGCAGCTGAACCGGTTGGGCGACGGTAGTATGGTCGCTGGACAAAGTAGCTTGGACCTTTAATTCACCCGGATCGGTCCGCGCGACGACGCAAAGCAGGAAAAGAAGAGCCAACTTCATCTCACCAATCCTTGAGTACTGGTCGATCAGTTTTTTTGCGGCGAGACAGATCAACGTGGTCCTCGTCGTCCCGGAACGAATCGAGCAATCCGTTCGCTTCCTCCGGAGTCATCTTTTGCCCACTCGGCATCTCGCTCTCCGGCTTCTCTTTGGTCGAGTCGTTCGGTTCGATTGCACGTAAATCTCCTTCCTTCTTCTTTTCCGGGCCGGAACCTGCATCCGGCGGAGGCGTTTGGCCGTTTCTGGACCGATCCTGAGAAGGATCAGACCCTTGGTTTGGTTGCTGGCCGCTATTTCCTTGAGATTGGCCCTGTCCGGACGGAGAGCCCTTCGATTGTTGTTTCCCGCTCGAACTGCGCGCTCCTCCTTGCTGTTGCTTTCGTTTTTTCAGTTCTTCGATCCGACGTTTCACCAGTGCTAGATTCTTTTTTGCCGCCTCGTCATTTGGATCGATCGCCAGCGCTTGTTCATACGAGTATTCCGCGTCTTGGTAACTGGTCAGCTGCCGCTCAATATCTTCCTGCCAATCGCCCTCTTTAAAAAGAGCGTTTCCACCATTGTAGTAGGCCTTCTCGCGCAGACTCGCATTAGGACTTTGCAAGACCTCAGAAAAATTTTCGAAGGCTTGGTCGTATTTTCCCATCCGGTAGGCGGCAGTGCCGGCATTGAAATTTAGTATCGGATCGTGTGGCGAGCGATCCAACTCCTGTCGCCACTGCCGCAGAGCCTCATTGTAATCTCCTTGTTGATACAGTTCGAAAGCGCTTGATGCCTTGGCCAATGTGCCGGTGCTGAATGCGAAAATGAACAATGATGCGACCGCCGCCTTTTGAAATCGCTGACGTTCGCTAAGAATCGAAGAAATCACCAGCAAGAGCAACCCAAAGGCAAGCGGCCAGCGATAGCGTTCGATCGGGGTGCGGAAAGTGCGTTGGCCAAATCTAGACTCACCCAGACGATTGATGCCGTCGCGAACCAGACGCAAAACTGTGTCCGGTTGCAGTCGGAGATAAAAGCCACCGGTCGCTTGTGCGATGCCTTTCAGGCGAGCCTCATCCAGTTTGGTTCTCACGACCTTTCCGCTACTCTCACGGAGCAGTTGGCCATTTGGCAACGGAATCGTCGCTCCGTCCGGAGAACCGATGCCGAGGGTGAAAATTCGAATTCCGTTTTTGGCGGCCCGTTCAGCTTCGGCGACACCATCTTCGTCGAGTTCCTCACCATCCGTGAACAGAACCAAAGCTTTGTAGCTCTCGCTGTTGCGGCCAAGGATTAGTTCACCGGCCCGGAGGGCGGCGGCAATATCAGTGCCACCGCGGGCCACCGTGTTGGTATTGAGCTCGTTGAGAGTGCCGATCACTGTGTCGTAATCAATCGTGAGTGGAGCTTCAACCTGGGCTTCGCCAGCAAATGCCAGCAGCCCAAATCGATCGCCCGGCATTGATGCAATCAAATCTTCGGCCGCCAATTTGGCGCGGGCCAGCCGACTAGGCGGTAGATCGCTACTGAGCATGCTTTTCGAAGTGTCGATCGCCAGGAGGATATCGCGTCCTCGAAAATTTTGAGTTTCCTGAACCTCGCCCCATTGCGGCTGGGCGAGCGCGAACACAAAACAAGCCAAAGCGATAAGGAAAAGGACGCGCCGCCAGAGCCGGAGACGGTGATCAACCGTGTCAGTCAAAGAGGGTAACAACCTGAAAGCAACAATTCGTTCGAGGCGTTGGCGCACGAGCCGATCGCCTCGGCCCATCAGAATAGCCGCTACTGGTACCAGGACAAGAAGCAGCAACGCAAACGGCTGCCCAAAACTCACGGTGCGCTCCTCCAAACAGTTTCTCCCAAAATAGTGCCGACTCCCAGCAGAACGACTCCCGCTCCGACCAACCAGAAAAAGTAGTCCTGATAATGCTGAATCTGGCGAACATCCATTTCGGTCTTCTCCAAACGATTGATCGCGCTGAAAATCGCTTCCATACCTCGGGTATCAGTCGCGCGGAAGAATTGACCATGGCCAATTTCTGCAATCCTTCTGCAGGTGTCCTCCTGAAACGGCATGTATTCCTCGGTATAGAATTTGTTTCCAAAGCGATCAGTTTCCGGAAAGGGCACCAATCCATTTGTTCCAGTACCAATCGTGTAAATTCTGATTCCGACCGCAGCGGCTGCCTCTGCGGCAGTGTATGGAGGGACGGAGCCGGCGTTGTTGTCACCATCGGTCAATAAAACGATGACTCGGCTCTTGGCTTTGCGATCTCGCAGTCGGTTAGCAGCGCTCACCAGTGCGGATCCGATTGCCGTGCCATCCTCGGTGAGGCCAATCTGCAATCGGCTGAGATTCGAAAGCAGCCAGGTGTGATCCAGAGTAAGCGGACTGACGAGAAACGGACGTCCAGCAAACGCGATAACTCCGATTCGATCGTTCGGGCGACCTTCAATGAACCGTTCAGTTACTTGTTTTACCACATCGATTCGACTGGCCCGCTCTCCCCCGATCGTAAAATCTTCCGATAACATCGAACGAGACACGTCCAGCAAGAGCATGACATCTATGCCGCTGGCGTGAATCTGGGAGCTGGTAGTTCCGAACTGCGGACGGGCCAAACCAAAGATGAGGCTGGCAATAGCGCTATAAAAAAGTGTCTTTTGGACGAGAGCTCGATTCAATCCCGCCGATTTAAGCCCATTTTGAAAAACGCGGGCCGGCGCAAACTGGAGGCTCGGCGATTTCATTCGCCGCTGGCAGAACCAAATCAGAGGCAGTGCCAGGAGAAGCAACAAGAACCAGCTTTGCTCAAATCGAAAGTGCATGGTCAAACGGTTTCGTCGATCCAGGTGGTCGCCTGACGCAGTAAGCTATTCGGTGCGGTTACACTTGTTGCTCGCGTAAATTTCAGCTGATCGCAACTCTCAAAAAACTCTTGCAGGCGCTCTCTCTGCACTGGATCGAACAACCTCTGCTGTGCGGTGCTCATCAAAAATTCTTCGGTCGATTGCCGGCATGCTCGCAACCCGTATTGACGCTCGAGAAAGCTCCGCAGAATACGCGAAATTTGAAAAGCCGCTTCGTGCGGGTCTAGCGTTGCGATTTCGCCATCTAATCTGGTTAATTCGGAGCGCGCCCACTCCTTAGGCAGAGTGGGGGGCAGAATGACTTTTCTTCGATTCGGCCAAAAAGCGTAGGCCAGCAAAGCAACTACCAGCAAGGCAGTCAGGATTCCGACAAAGCCCCATACTGGAGATTGAGCTATCGGCGGCCGGATATCCTCGATGTCCTGGCTGATTTCAGTTAGACCGAGGAAAATGAATTGAGTCATCATCTGATCCTGAGTAGCCGCTGCCGCCGGACAAAAAAGTTCCGCAGCACGGGAAAATAGTCCTGATCTGTCCTCAGCGGGATGATTCCGGCTTTTGCTTGCAAGAAGATTGCGTCTCGATTCTTTCGCTGCTCCTCCGCTAAGCGGGCAAACTCGCGACGGGTAGCGGCATTCGAGAAATCAATTTCTGATCTCATGCCAGTCTCTGGATCCTGTACTTCTACAATTCCGACCGGAGGCACTTGCCAGTCTCCGGGGTCTTCGATCGGAACGGCAATTAGATCGTGTTTTCGTGCGCAGATCGAAAGCGGTCGCTCAAAACCGTTCGCCTGAAAATCGGATAACAGAAAGATCACGGCCCGCCGGGTGGTAACGCGATTGATGAATTCCAGCGGCTGCGCCAGATCGGTGCCGCGCCCCTTGGGTTCAAAAAATAAGATCTCGCGGATAAGTCGGAGGGTATGGGTTCGTCCTCTCTTTGGCGGTATGTAAAGCTCGGTCTGGTCGGTAAAGAGCAACAGACCAACCTTGTCGTTATTGCGGATCGCACAAAAAGCCAGGAGTGAAGCCACCTCGGCTGCCACTTCGCGTTTGCTTTCCGAGACGCTACCGAAACCTCCGGAAGCGCTGACATCAACGAGCAACAAGACGGTAAGCTCGCGTTCCTCCACATATTTTCGTACAAACGCTTCCCCCATTCGAGCGGTGACGTTCCAATCGATTGTCCGGATTTCATCACCGACTTGATAAGGGCGAAAATCATCGAAATTCATCCCTCGCCCTCTGAAGACACTATGATATTGTCCCGCGAAAGCGGTTTCTACCATCCGCCGAGTGGTTAATTCCAGCCGTCGGATCTTCTTAATAATATCCTTGGTCGAGCGCATCAGGGCACCGGTAAGCCGGCGAAGATGCGCTGCACAATTGTGTCGCTCGTCACCTCTTCCGCCTCGGCCTCATAGCTAACAATGATTCGGTGGCGAAGAACGTCCGGCCCTACGGACTTTACATCGTGTGGTGTGACATATCCCCGTCCTTCAATGAACGCGTGGGCACGGGCCGCCAGCGTCAAATAAATAGTGGCTCGCGGCGAAGCCCCGTAACGTACCAGTCCATCCATTCCCAGTTGGTAATCCCCAGGACGGCGGGTCGCCCAGATCAGATCGACGATGTAGTCCTTTACTCGATCATCGATAAAAACTCGGTTCACAATGTCGCGAGAGCGAACAATCATTTCTGGACTGGCAACCCCCTGTACCGAAAAATTGGGCGCGGATGTGCCCATCAGATCCAAGATCTGGCGTTCTTCCGTCTTGCTGGGATAGTCCACGTTCAATTTCAGCATGAACCGATCCAGTTGCGCTTCTGGTAACTGGTAAGTGCCTTCTTGTTCGAGAGGATTCTGCGTGGCCAGAACAAGAAATGGATCTGGCAAGCGATAGGACTGCTCGCCGATGGTCACCTGTCTCTCCTGCATTGCTTCCAATAAAGCGCTCTGTACTTTGGCTGGCGCGCGATTGATTTCGTCTGCCAAGATGAGGTT
>DATNNZ010000355.1:0-3508 GCA_035601575.1 Chthoniobacterales bacterium | reverse complement strand
TGCCTCCATCGAGGCAAAGGCCTCTCGACCTCATCGCCGCTTGGCCAGTGTCTTAAGTAACGTGGTGCTCGGAACACCCGCATACGGTGTCATGCGCGCAAGCGCTCTCAAGCAAACTCGCTTGATCGACGCATTTTTTTCGTCGGATTATGTACTGTTCGCCGAGTTGGCTATGTTAGGCGAAATTTGGGAGATTCCTGAGCCGCTCTTGCGTAAGCGATTTCACCCGGCACGCTCCATGGTAGCCCACAAAACGGTGCAAGACTTTGATGCATGGCTCGACACTCGATGCCCCCGGCGTCTAAGGGTTCTGTCCCCATGCCACAAACTTGCATTTGAGTATCTGAGATCGGCATGGCACCTCCCTCTCAGCCCTTACCAGCGGATGATGTGTTCCGGGACCGGTCTTTATAGCCATTACCGGCGGCATACCGGAAACTGGGTCCAACGCTGGAAGGGGAGACTGGCTAGGCGGATCGGGTTCTGAGTAAGTGTCAGTTTCAGGAGAACCATACCAGGATGATCCAACTTCGTGGGAGCGTGCGAGGGTATCCGAGCAGAAAAATTGGGCCTATCGAAATGAAACCCGTACAGGTCGCAAGTGCTGAAGAATTGATCGCAATGCATCCGAAGCAACTAGACCAGTGCTACATATGCAAAGTCTGGTGTTCAAACCCGAAAGTAGGTTGGCTCGACCGTTACCACACTCGACCAGTGTGTCCGGAATGCTGGGATAAACTGGAGATCTTTGACGAATCCAAAACAGAATGAAACCGATTGTTAAAGCGATCTGGATTGACTTTGGGAGTGAGGCGTTCATGCATTTTGGAAGGCGCTCGAGACCGATACTAAGATGATGTGTTCCGGAAATTTCGCCTACTCCTCGTTTAGACCGTCCCGTCGTGCCTGTTCAATACAGTTCCAGAGCAGCCATAATTAGTGCAATTTTGATCGCTGCAAGTTCCATTAATTTTTCCAGAATTCTGCCGATTCGAGATCGAGTGGGGACGTCAGCCATTCGAATTAAGCATGTACACTTTTCAAATGCCGCTATGCGATCTGGCGCGTGAAGAAGATCTACGTTGTTCAGCTATTCACTGAGAAGGGAACGATCGCTAAAGAGATTGAGGCTAGCGGAATTGTGGAGGCGATCCACGCGTTTATTCGGCTGGTCGGATACCGCAAAGGCGAAACTATTTCGGTCACTGAGAGGTGAATGCTTGCATCACGTCGGAGGCCCACTAAAAATCGTCAAACGCGCTGTATCGAAGCAGACACTTACCTCAAAGCGATAGTCGATTTCGTACGCCACCCGCAAGGCTCAAGCGAACACTGAACCTCCTCCTTGCCAGTCTCGCAGCGGAACTCTTGAACCCCTTCCAGTCGGTCCACAACGGCTAGCAGGGTTCTTTCTTTTCTGGGCAATGGTAAAATTACTTGACCGCTAAACTCCGCCTTAAAACCGCCGAATATAGTCCCCATAATGGTTAAAAACCTTCTATCGATTTTGGTAAATGTCGCGTCGGTTCGCTAGAATCCAACCAGCAAACCAGATGACAATCGCAATTGCTGTAATCCTCTGCTATCTGTTGGCTTCCGCTTTTTTCCTTCTTTGCGTAATGCTAACAGCTCGAGGGAAGGAATACGGAAGCCGAGTTACCGCCCCGTCCAACCATTTGGGCGCGCTGCGTTCTTACGCCACGGTGGCACCCAGCCTTCAGGCGGAGCCAGAGTCGGTTGCGACCGTGGGTTCGGTCGCTCCTGGGTTCCAAATCTGATTGGCTTCTTTAGGCTGCGTGTTCGACAACGCCTTTGCTAGCCGCGCAGCTAGAGACAGGATAGACAACGCTGCCGTAAAGCAACCTCCATAGGCGCAATGCCGCACCAGCTTGGAGCATGCGAGAGCGGCAGGATTCCCGAAGGTCATGACAAGGCTCGACCGCTCAAACGCGCTGTAAAAACCGAAAGAAGAACAAAAGAATCGGCAAGTATTTCTACCTAATGTGGGTTTATCGGGTTTATCTCTCAGGCCATAAAATTAATAATCTTCGGACGATATGTTCGATACGTTTGTGCAAAAGGTTGCAGTAAAAGTGTCGAAAAATTCTATATGAAGTACCCCCGATTATATAATCACATCTTCAAGATCTTTGCTGTCGTAGCGGCTTCCTTGATTCTTCCCGGACTGGCCTTTGCAGGTACTGATAAAGATAAGGGCAACGACGGCCACGACAACGGTAAACAACACGGGAAGGATAAAGATCCGAGCGTTTCGTCGGTTCCCGAGGCGAACCCAGTGATCGTGTTAATTCCTTTTGTTGGTGCGGTCCTGCTAGTTTCTTCGCTTCAACTTTTGCGTCGTAGGAGCTGTTAATTTTGTACGCCGAGGCGCACAACTTGAAACCCCTACCAATAATTCTACGGATGGTTCCTTCCCTAATCGCTCGGCACCTTTGTTAGATCGGTATGAGTACACCGCTAATTCCTAGAAATGAGCCAATAAGTGTTTCCGCTATTCCAGAAGAAAATCTCGCTGCAAAGATTCTTTGAACTGGCTAGCAATCGCGTCTTAGACCAGTCTGCCGACTTCTTTCGCTACCTTAGGAGTCTAACGCGTGAATCACAGCCTCTGACTTCGAGTCAAGAACTAGACTGTTTTTTTGAAATAATAGTCTGGGAATTCTTCGTGTTTGATCAGGCGCTCATGAAAATCCCAGACCTTGATTATTTCATTATTAGCGATCGGCTACGAGATTACGCATGGTGGGTGTTCTTCGATCGCGAAAGGTACGAGGAATTACGGCGGCGCAGTAATGAACGGCTCCACGAGTACCACAGCTTCGACGAGTTGTTCATCGCGCCTTTATCCCACCCTGAATTCTCGAACTCAACCATCTATCGTTGCGCCGAGTATGTCGGCACTCAGTTTGGGTACTTAAAGTACAGTCCAGAATCCAAGATTTTGATGGCCGCGCTTTCCGAACACTTACTCAACACTGTCGACAGCAACGTTTATCAAGCCCTCCTTCAAAAGACCGACCTGCGATTGGCTAAGAAAGTTTCCTAGCTGCCGGAAGGTTCGGCGCAATCTCGGTAAATGATGAGTTCGAAAACCTGATGATCCTGCCACTGCTCGATGCCTCAATGGAGGACAAGTTGATGCTGTTCAAGATTAATATGCCGCAGTGCTTACCAAAAACAGAGGCGCAGCGAGCCCCAGTTGATGGTCGAGACATCGGGCAAGGCGTTCTCTGTTGTTCTGGCGAGGGTAACATACCGGCCACCGACCGAATCGCCGATTGTGGTGCAAATGTGAGCGTTGATATCCAGGTGATCGGCAGTCGATTAACGTTCCTCGCCCGGCTCCTCGATGGTCGCGATAGTCGATTGAGACCTTGATTCGAACGCCTCCGCCCGGTGATGTCATCCCGATCTTGAGCGTGGAGCACTGGAGCGGCGACGGCAAGTGCCAAAAGTATCGCGAGCAGCCGACACAGAATAGCGAAGG
>DATNNZ010000354.1:0-13580 GCA_035601575.1 Chthoniobacterales bacterium | reverse complement strand
CATAGCGATCCATTCTCCCTGTCTTGGCGCAAGTGACTTTGATATGATTGAGACAATTGAATCAGAATTCGCAGAGCTAACTGCGAACCGAACAAATACGACTTCATCTGCGGCGCATTGCCGTTTCTGCAAGGCGCCATTGACACACACGTTCGTCGATCTGGGCATGTCGCCGCTCTGTGAAAGCTATCTCGCGGCCGATCAACTCAATCGGATGGAACCGTTTTATCCGCTGCATGTGAAGGTATGCGAACAGTGCTATCTGGTGCAGCTAGAAGAGTACGTGAGTCCGGAGCACATCTTTACTGAATACGCGTATTTTTCGTCTTATTCCGACAGCTGGCTCAAGCATGCTTCGAATTACGTGGAGATGATTTCGGAGCGATTTCACCTCGGAGCGCACAGTCTGGCTGTTGAGTTGGCTAGCAACGACGGTTACCTGCTGCAGTATTTTGTGGAGAAGGGTGTACCCGTTCTGGGCGTTGAACCGGCGGTGAACGTCGCCAAGGTTGCGGAAAAGAAGGGAGTATCTACTCTGGTCAAGTTCTTCGGATGTCAGACTGCCCACGAAATGGTTGCGAATGGCCAGGCGGCTGACCTCGTAATCGGCAACAATGTGCTAGCACAAGTGCCGGACCTCAACGATTTCGTGGGCGGCATTCGCATTGTGCTCAAGCCAGGTGGAGTCGCGACGCTGGAATTTCCGCACTTGGAACGGCTGATGGAGGAGAACCAGTATGACACAATCTATCACGAGCATTTCTCTTACTTCTCGCTGATAACAGCAGAGAAGATCTTTCGAGGTCATGGGCTTGTTCTCTTTGATGTAGACGAAATCCCGACGCACGGGGGATCGCTTCGGATCTACCTTCGGCATGCCGAGGACAACTCCAAGCCGGTCACGGCGGCGGTCGTAAGCCTGAGAGAGCGCGAAGTTGCTTTGGGCCTGGACCGACTAGAGACCTACACGAATTTCGGGGAGCAGGTAAAAGAGTCTAAACGCGCTTTGCTTGAGTTGTTGATTCAGCTGCGGCGAGATGGAAAACGGATCGCGGGATACGGGGCACCTGGAAAAGGGAACACGCTCTTGAACTACTGTGGTATCCGCGCGGATTTCGTGGAATTTACCGTGGATCGAAACCCATACAAACATGGGCGGTTCCTCCCCGGTACGCATATTCCAATCTATCCGCCGGAGCAGATCCGCGAGTACCGGCCCGATTACATACTCATTCTGCCATGGAACCTGAAGGCTGAAATTGTAGCGCAGTTGGCTTATGCACGCGAATGGGGTGCGAAGTTCATAGTTCCGATCCCGACGGCACGGATTCTCGAGTGAGGCTTAGCCAGTTAGGTTAAAGCGATAAATCGACAACCTGGAAAATCATCAATGAAAGTTGTGCTCTTCTGCGGTGGTATGGGGATGCGAATGCGCGAGTACTCTGAGGCCATCCCAAAACCTATGGTTCCCATTGGATACCGGCCGATCCTGTGGCACGTGATGAAGTATTATGCCCATTACGGACACAAGGATTTTATTCTCTGCCTGGGTTACAAAGCAGACGTGATCAAGAACTACTTTCGCAACTATGATGAATGCGTTTCCAATGACTTCGTGCTGTCCGCAGGAGGTAAGAGTCTCGAGTTGCTGAACAGTGATATTGATGACTGGCGCATCACGTTCGTTGATACTGGTCTCAACGCGAACATTGGACAGCGATTCAAAGCCGTCGAGAAATATCTAAAGGACGAGGAGGTTTTCCTTGCGAATTACAGCGACGGCTTGTCAGACGTCGATCTTAAGATGCTGGTTGAAAAATTTCTGCAGAGCAACCGCTTAGCCTGCTTCGTGAGCGTAAAGCCAAGGGCGAGCTTTCATATGATTTTGATCGATGGAGAAGGCGTTGTAAAAAGTATTGAGCATATCACCAAGACTGGTGCGCGGATTAACGGTGGTTTCTTCTTATTTCGACGTGAAGTTTTCAGATACATCAAAGAGGGCGAGGAACTAGTAGAACAGCCGTTCCGACGATTGATCTCGGAAGGACAACTTCTTTCCCACGCTCATAACGGCTTCTGGGCCTGTATGGACACCTTTAAAGAGCTTCAAGAACTCGAAGATCTGTACGGCCGGGGCAATGCCCCTTGGACGGTTTGGAATGGCGAGCGTTAGTTAATGTCACCAGAACTGAACAAGCCGTTGTCTCGGAAGGTCGCCGTTATCACCGGAGCGAGCAGTGGAGTCGGCCACAGCATCGCGCTTGCGCTGGCTCAAGCCGGAGCGGACGTGGCGTTACTCGGTCGAAATTTGGCCGCCTTACAGGCAGCGACCGACAAGTGCCGAGAAGTTGGAGTGAAAGCTGTCTGCTACGGGGTAGATTTACTAGACGAGACGGAGATTCGAGAAGTAAGTGCAAAAGTTTTGCAAACGTTTGGCGGCGTAGACATCGTCATCCACAGCGCCGGATTGATTGTGATGTCGGAGATTGGTGCCGCATCATTGAGCGATTTTGAGTGTCAGTATCGCTGTAATGTGCTCGCTCCATTCATCCTCACGCAACTTCTTCTGCCAACACTAAAGAAAAGGCGGGGGCATATTGTTTTCATCAACTCGACGGTCGGGTTGGTCGGTGCGCCCGGCCTGTCGCAATATTCTGCCACCAAACACGCGTTGAAGGCTTTCGCCGACAGTCTAAGAGACGAGGTGAATTCGAACGGAGTCAGGGTACTGAGTGTTTACTTGGGGAGGACGGCTACTCCGATGCAGTTGAAAGTCCATGAGTGGGAAGGTAAATCCTACGCGCCTGAGCAGTTAATCCAACCGCAGCAAGTTGCGCGTGTGGTGATGAACGCTCTCCTGTTGGGGCCAGAGGCGGAAATTACGGACGTAAGGATACGTCCTAGCAAGAAGCCAGAAGTCGCCCAGGGATCAGTTTCGCCGGGGCCTGAACGTTCCGCGGGGCGGACACACAGGTAGGCGAGCGCTTGGGGCTGAGACGCCAACAAACAAAATTGGGTTCAAACATGCAAGAATTTGATTGCGTAGTTGTCGGAGGAGGTATCGTCGGGCTGTCGGTCGCCTGGGCAATTCTTGAAAGGAAACCCGATTGCCGGATTGCCGTTGTCGAAAAAGAAAACGCGGTGGCTCGTCATCAAACCGGCCGGAATAGCGGTGTCATTCATTCCGGTATCTACTACAAACCGGGAAGTCTCAAAGCCAAGCTATGTCGGGCAGGAAATCAACGCCTACTGGAGTTTTGCCAGGAGCACGATATCCCCCACGAAGTCTGCGGAAAAGTGATTGTGGTCACCACGGCGGCCGAGATCCCGTTGATGGCTAATCTTTACGCGCGAGGTGTCGCGAACGGGCTGATGGTCAAGAAGCTGACCGCATCCGAAGTAAAGGAGCTCGAACCCAACGTGAACTGTCTTGCGGGAATTCACGTGCCGTCCACTGGGATCGTCGACTTTGGCGCAGTCTGTCGTAAATTAGCCGAGTTGATTCAGACTCGTGGTGGCAATTTGCGGTTGGGCACGAAACTCCTGGGGTTTCGGCCAGAGGGCCGGCAAGCGATCTTGGAGACTTCAAACGGTGAGTTAGCCGGCCGTCGGATCATTAATTGTGCAGGCTTACAGAGTGATCGCGTTGCCATACTCAATGGCGCACAACCCGGCGCACGGATCGTCCCGTTTAGAGGCGAGTACTACGAACTTAAACCGGAGCGGCGTTCGCTGGTTAGGAATCTGATTTATCCCGTGCCCGATCCGCAGTTTCCTTTCCTTGGGGTCCATTTCACTCGGATGATTGATGGGAGTGTTCATGCCGGACCGAACGCCGTCCTCAGTCTGAAGCGCGAAGGATACAACCGGACCTCGTTCGATTTGCGGGATTTCATCGACACGATGACCTATGTTGGGTTCTGGCGAATGGCTGCGAAACATGCCAAAGCCGGGCTCGCAGAGATCCACCGATCGTTCAGCAAAAAGGCTTTTGTCCATAGTTTGCAGCGACTGATACCCGAGATCCAGGAAGAGGACCTTCTTCCAGGAAGCGCTGGCGTTCGTGCTCAGGCGTTGCGACCTGACGGAGGTCTGGTGGACGACTTTCTGATCGTGAACGGTCCGCGAGCGATACACGTGTGCAACGCGCCTTCCCCGGCAGCCACTGCATCACTCGAAATAGGTCGAGTCATTGCTGAGCAGATTGCAGAGTTTTCCCTCACAACAACCAGGATTCGGTGAGAGCGGGAATCAATTGAGATAGAACACCGCGTGCTCTGCTTGCGCTCAACGTAGCCAGGTCGGCAAAATCCACGATCTCCCTGCTTCGCTTCCCGCTTCCGCAGTTTCCATGAGAATGCGCCGGAAAAGGCCGAAACCGAACTCTTATATCCTCGCGTCTCTCGTCTTTCTGATTGCCTACTTGGATGTTGCTTGTACCAAAAGCGGATCGAATCCTGCATCGACCGAGTCTGGCAAACACGAAGAACAGGTGACGGCCTTACCAGCCGCGGCCAGCATCGAATGCTACGATTTCTTCGAGATGACGCTGCGCGTCGCTAAGCCGGCAGCCCGAAATCCTTTCAGGGATGTGAAGGTTTCCGGCCATTTTGGCTTGATTGCGAAAGGAACCATGCTCGCTGTTGATGGTTTCTGTGATGATCCCGACGGAACTGTTTTCCGTATTCGGTTTATGCCTGCTCAGGCGGGCGACTACGCTTATTCGGTAACTTATCGACGCGGAGGATTTGAATGGGTGTATGCGGGCACATTCAAAGCGGCCAAAACCGGACGCGCCGGCATGTTGCGGGCGGATCCTGAGCATCCCTGGCATTTCATCTGGGAAGGCTCCGGGGATCACTTTTTCCTGAATGGAACCACCGCTTTCCTATTGATGGGCTGGAGCGATGAGCAGGTGATTCGCGATTCGATTGACCGGCTGAGAGGCCTCGAAGTGAATCGAATTCGAGTCCTGCTCGACGGCCGTACAGACGATTTCTTGACCGAACCGATCAGGCCTGGCACTGGATTTCGAGGGTACGTGGACCCTTGGCCAGCGAAACGACCGCGCGACGTACAGAATCCTCACTTTAACTATGGGCGGTTCAATTGTGTGTACTGGCAGAAATTTGAGCGGATGCTGAGATATGCTCGGGACAGAGGCGTGAACGTCTCAGTGATTTTTGGATGGAACGGCGCCAAGGTCCACCCGCCTGCGGGCAGTGAGGATGAGCATCGCTACTTCCGGTACGCAGTCGCCCGGCTGGCCGCTTTTTCTAATGTTACTTGGGATCTTGGAGACGATCTTGACCGGTTCCGCTCCGAGGCTTGGACGCATGAGACCGGAACGATGCTTTATGGATTGGATCCTTACCATCACCTCGCTACAAGTCACCCCATGGACAATCGATACCAGGACCGGACTTCGCAGTGGTTCACTATGACCAGCTTCCAACGTTGGAAGCGGCCGCTCCACGGTTGGATGCTGGACCAGCGGGAACAGCAGTTAAGGGCCAAGCGGATTATCCCGCAGGTCAACGAAGAGTACGGCTACGAGGATCACTACCCATCATTCGCACCTTATAAGCCACCGGCGGCTTCGGCGGAAGCCAATCGCCGGGCTGCCTGGGAGATCGCAATGGCGGGTTGCTATCAGACGACCGGAGAAACTGCAAAACGTGGAACGGGCGTCTTTCCTAACACCGGGGGCGGTTGGGTGAACGGGCGAGGGGATGAGACTATGGCCATGTTGAAGGGCTATGCTCTTATGGTGCATTTTTTTAAAAGTTTCGAATGGTGGAGAGCTGAACCCCATGATGAGCTAGTGAACAATGGCGCGTTTTGTCTGACCGAACCCGGCCGGCTGTATGTGGCTTATTTGCCGTATGGCGGCGACATCAATCTTAAGCTCGATTCGGGTCGCTACCAGACCAAGCTCTTTAACCCGCGTAATGGTGAATATTCGGCCATTTCAATCGCGGAAGGTCCGCTGTGGCGCTCACCGGCGGTACCGAAGGGAGAGGACTGGGTATATTTGTTAACCAGTATATGATGACACAAATTTCGCTCGGAGCGGTCCATCGGGTGTTGTGTTTGGGGGCGCACTCGGACGACATCGAGATAGGGGCCGGCGGCACTCTATTGAGGCTGATCGAGCAAGTGGAAGATTTGGAAATCTATTGGGTTGTGTTCAGTGCACCGGGTTTGCGTGCGGACGAGGCGCGTTCGAGCGCAGACGATTTTCTAAGGGGTGTCAAGCGTAAGGAGGTCAAGATGGGGCCTTTTCGAGAAAGTTACTTTCCGAGCGAGTGGCCGTCGATCAAAGACTGGTTTGAGGAGATTAGAAGAGAATTCGATCCGGACGTCGTCTTTACCCATTACCGTGATGATCGTCATCAGGATCACCGGGTTTTATCAGATCTGGCCTGGAACACGTTCAGAAATCATCTGATCCTCGAGTACGAAATTCTCAAGTACGACGGTGACTTGGGGCAGCCCAATCTGTTTGTCCCGCTCTCGGAACAGCTCGGTGATCGCAAGATTGAGTTGCTGTTGAAACATTTTAAGACTCAATCAACCAAGCACTGGTTTACTGGCGATACGTTTCAAGCGATGCATCGAGTCCGCGGGATCGAGTGCGCCTCGCCCACTGGCCGGGCGGAAGCTTTCTTTTGTCGGAAAATTGTACTGGGAACAGTGTGATTCCGGTGGTGCGCCTAGGAATGTTTTGAGTTTTTCCTTAAGAGATGGCCAATCGGAACGATATCTAGGCTGGTGAATGTTGAAAAATGGACCGGGGGACACGTCCTGCACGCCTTTGTGCAAGGGCGGTAACTACTTCAAGATAATGGATAAACTTCTCCAGCCAAAAGTCGCCGTCATAGGGCTTGGTTATGTCGGACTACCCTTGTCGCTTCAATTCGCATGTTCCGGAGTAAGCGTTATTGGCCTCGACATCGATCAAGAAAAAGTAAATGCCCTTAACAGCGGGCATAGCTATATCAAGCACGTCCCGGCGGAAAGAATCGCAGAGCAAGTTGCTGAATTGCGGCTCACGGCTTCGACGGATTTTAGCCGGATTCAGGAGGTTGACGCGGCGATAATCTGTGTTCCGACGCCGCTCAACAAGAATCGCGAGCCTGATATTTCGTTTATTTTGCAGACCGGGCGTGCGATCGCACCTCATCTTCGGCCAGGCACATTAGTGGTCCTCGAATCTACTACCTATCCAGGGACAACCGACGAGGATTTGCGCGCCGTCCTTGAGACCGGCTCTGGCCTGAAGGCCGGGCAAGATTTCTATCTCGCCTTTTCTCCGGAACGCGAAGACCCAGCCAACCCTGCCAGTAAAGTCGGCGAAGTACCCAAACTTGTCGGTGGGCTGACATCGGCTTGCCTGGAAAAGGCGGTACAGATCTATGGTCGAGCGATTAAGACTGTCGTTCCGGTCTCCTCCTGTCGGGTTGCCGAAGCGGCCAAGCTTTTAGAAAACATCTTCCGCAGCGTGAACATTGCACTGGTCAACGAGCTGAAGCTCGTTTACGGAGCGATGGGAATCGATATCTGGGAGGTTATTGAAGCGGCGAAAACCAAACCATTTGGATTCATGGCTTTTTATCCCGGGCCAGGGTTGGGCGGACATTGCATTCCAATCGATCCTTTTTATTTGACATGGAAGGCCAGAGAATTTGAGCGGACGACGCGTTTCATCGAGTTGGCCGGAGAAATTAACACTTCCATGCCGGTGCACGTGGTCGAAAGGGTAGGAGAAGCCTTAAACTCATCGCGCAAGCCGTTGAACGGCTCACGGGTTCTGGTCCTTGGGCTAGCTTATAAGCCCAACGTAGACGATGAGCGGGAGTCGCCTAGTTATCGTATCATGGAGTTACTCAGTCAGCGCGGAGCCGACGTTGCCTACTACGATCCGCATGTGCCGATAATCCGTCCAACCCGCGAACATCCGCATTGGGCAGGGACCAAATCCGTAGTCTGGGAGCGTGGAACGGTCGCTGGATTCGACGCGGTAGTCATTGCCACTGCGCACGCCTCAGTAGATTATCAGCAGCTCGCTGATTGGGCACAATGTATAGTGGATACTCGAAACGCAATGGCGGCGGTCCGGGTTGCCCCAGGGAAGGTTTGGAAGGCGTGATAAGTGCGAACTCCGGCCGGTTCTCTTTGGTCCGGCAGCTCATGTTTTCGTCCCATTCAAGATTACGCTTGGTACAACGCCGCACCATCTGGTTACCAACCTGGTTAGGTTTGCTCTGTCTGGGCCTGTTTTCAACTGTCCCGCTATTTTGTTGGCTGATCTACGGAGAGGCTTTTCTTTCGATGACCAACCGATTGCCTGGGGAAATTCTCGTAGTCGAAGGTTGGATCGGACGAGACGGCGTGCGGGCTGCGGGATTGGAGTTGGAACGGCATGGTTATGCTTACGTTGTTACGACGGGCGGTCTGACATCTGGCGATAGATGGGAAGAGCCCGGTTGGAGCTTCGCCGAGGGGGCAGAGCGCGAGTTGATTCGAGACGGCGTCGCCAAAGATCGGATCATTGTCGCTACCGCGAGGGACGTTGGGCGCCAACGCACATTTGAATCTGCAGTGGCAGTCTGGCGGGCACTACGGGCAAGAGGTATTGAACCTAAAACTATCAACGTATTTACGCTGGGTTCTCACGCCAAGCGCAGCCGTTTGGTATTTGCCAAGGTTTATGGGCCGAAAACGCAGGTCGGTGTTATCAGCTGGACGGCATCGCACGATGTAATGGTCCCCTGGTGGCGCTCGAGCGAAAGAGCCCGAGAAATGATAACAGAAACGGTCGGCTATTTATATGAAGCAATTTTGAACTCCGGTCGCCGGACCAACTCTCCGAGTTAGATATGCAAACAGATTTAAGACAGAATAGCGGATGGATGACTAGCGAATTGGAAATCCCAGACGTGAAATTGGTGGTGCCCAAGCGATTCAACGATCCGCGCGGATATTTCACCGAGACTTGGAGCGACCGTCTGTTTCGGCAAGAGGTCGCGAATTTTTCCTTCGTGCAGGACAACCGATCCGTATCGATCAAACAGGGGACGTTGCGCGGTTTGCATTTTCAAAGGCCTCCGTATGCCCAGGGTAAGCTGGTCTGCGTAACGCGCGGTTCGGTTTTTGATGTGGCGGTCGATATCCGGAGAAATTCCCCGACTTATGGCCGGCACGTTGCGGTAAGACTTGACGCAACCGACGCCAGTCAATTATGGGTTCCACCCGGCTTTCTGCATGGCTTCTGCACCCTCGAAGACGACACCGAGGTTTTTTACAAAGTCACTTGCTATTACAGCCCAGCCCACGACGCCGGCGTTCTTTGGAGCGATCCCGATTTGGGGATCGATTGGCCGGTCACGGCTGGTTCTGTCGTCATTTCCGAGAAAGATGGGCGGCATCCGCGGCTCCGTGATTTGCGAAACTTCTTTGACTACGAGGAACCCGTCTCCCTGAATCATTGAACATGTTCATGTGCGAAAGCAGTCACAGGAGAAAACCGAGTTGGCAGCAGCTCGGGGTTTTTTTAACTAAAAGTAATTGCTTCCTTCTATGCGCATTATAGTTACCGGCGGGGCGGGCTTTATCGGATCTGCGGTATGCCGCCATTTGATTAAGGACACGGAGGCTGAGGTAATCAATATCGACAAACTGACGTATGCTGGTAACCTCAACTCGCTTCGTTCGGTGAACGGCGATTCGCGCTATCGATTCGTCAAAGCTGACATATGCGACGAAAGGGCTATCGAGCAAATATTCAAAGAGATGCGGCCGGATGCTGTGCTCCATCTCGCCGCCGAAAGCCACGTCGATCGTTCAATCACCGGCTCGCGCAGTTTTATTGAGACAAACATCCATGGTACCTATACGATGCTTGAATCGGCGCGGCGCTATTGGTCCGGGTTGACTGGTGCGACAAAGGATACTTTCCGCTTCTTGCACGTTTCGACCGATGAGGTCTATGGCTCGCTCGGACCCGAAGGGCTCTTCAGCGAGACGACGCCCTACGACCCCTCTTCTCCCTATTCTGCTTCCAAGGCTTCGTCGGATCATTTAGCGATCGCCTGGCATAGAACTTACGGCTTGCCGGTTATTGTTTCTAACTGCTCAAACAACTACGGTCCTTTTCAGTTCCCGGAAAAATTGATCCCATTAATGATTCTGAACGCCTTGGATGGTAAACCTCTGCCGGTTTACGGAAATGGCTCCAATGTGCGTGACTGGCTTCACGTCGAAGACCACGCCAAAGCATTGGATCTGATCCTCCGCAAGGGACGACCGGGCGAGACCTATAACGTTGGAGGGCGCAACGAGCGCTCTAATCTCGAGGTAGTAAGGGCAATTTGTCGAGGACTTGACGACGTGAATCCGCGCGGTGGACCACATGAACGTTACGTTACCTACGTGACTGATCGGCCGGGCCACGACCATCGCTACGCGATTGACGCCAGCAAGCTCGAAAACGAACTGGGGTGGCGCGCCCGAGAAACGTTTGTATCCGGGATTTCCAAAACCGTACAATGGTATTTGGAAAATGAATGGTGGTGGTCCCCGCTGCGGAACCATGTTTATGCCGGTGAACGAATAGGTCTTATCAACGATACCGATTCAGTGAGCAGAATCTCCGCAGGCAAAAGCGGAGTCGCTTGTGGCCCTTAAGCCTCGCACTGGTTAGAATTCTGATGTCGATCCGTATTGCGGTAATTGGCCGAAACGGCCAAGTGGCGCGCGCGCTGGCCGAAGCAGGGCCGGCATTCGGGGTCGAGGTAGTATCGCTCGGTCGCCCGGAGTTGGATCTTGCTGTGCCGGAAACCGTAGAACCGATACTCCGCGCTGCCTTAGCGAACATCGTAGTGAATGCGGCAGCCTACACTGCCGTCGATCAGGCCGAGCGAGAACCGGAGCAAGCGAATGCGATCAATGCGCTCGGTGCCGGCACGATTGCCACAGCCGCCCGCACACTCGGTATACCAGTCATTCACCTTTCCACCGACTATGTCTTCGATGGCAATAAAGCAGCGCCTTATGTCGAGGAAGACCAAGCGGCGCCGACCAGCATCTATGGCGCTTCGAAGCTCGCCGGTGAACGGGCCGTCGCTGCCGCTCATTCCAACTATGTGATTCTTCGCACCGCTTGGGTGTACGCGCCGTACGGCAAAAACTTTGTTCGTACAATGCTCGCGCTGGCCGAAACCCGAGACGAAGTCCGTGTTGTTGCCGACCAGCTCGGTTGCCCAAGCTATGCTCCTGACATCGCTGCGGCCATCGTAACCATCGCTCGCAACCTCTTAAACAAACCCGACGATCCGCGGCTTCGTGGCATCTTCAATCTTGCCGGCGGCGGAGAGACGACTTGGGCGGATTTTGCCGCCGCCATCTTTGCCATTTTAGATCAAAAAGGGATGCGTACTCCAGCGCTGACGCCCATTACCACCGCGGACTACCCGACCGCCGCGCGTCGTCCGGCCAATTCTCGGCTTGATTGCACTAAACTGGCGCGTCTGTACGGTGTCAAGCTACCGTCTTGGCGCGAGGCGCTGCCGATCTGTCTGGGGGCTTTGACCAAGGAAGTTGACCGGGTCCTGCGATCCTGACAACCTTCTAACATCTTCTATGAAAGGTATTATTCTTGCCGGCGGTAGCGGCACCAGGCTTTATCCGTTGACCCTAGCTACTTCGAAACAACTCATGCCGGTCTACGATAAGCCGATGATCTATTACCCCTTGAGCGCGTTAATGCTCGCGGGCATTAGGGAGATTCTGATCATCAGTACACCGACCGATCTGCCCCACTTTCAGCGTCTGCTCGGCGACGGCTCGCAATGGGGGTTATCGTTCAACTATGCGGCCCAGCCGGACCCAGGCGGGTTAGCGCAGGCTTATATCATCGGCGCCGATTTTATTAGGGGCGGCTGCTCAGCCATGATTCTTGGTGATAATATTTATTACGGGCATGGTCTTCCCGATCTGTTAGCGCCTGGCCATATCAAGCCGGCTGGCGCCACCGTTTTTGCCTATCACGTGAATGATCCCCAGCGCTACGGTATCGTCGAATTTGACGAAAGCGGTCGCGCTCTTTCGATTGAAGAGAAACCACGCGTTCCCCGCTCAAGCTGGGCGGTGACCGGTCTCTACTTTTGTGACAAGGAAGTGATTGAAATCGCGGCGAACCTCAAGCCCTCCGCGCGTGGCGAACTGGAAATCGCCGACGTTCTAAGCACATATCTGAAGCAGGGTCAGCTCGAGGTCAGGCGAATGGGCCGCGGCTTTGCCTGGTTCGATATGGGGACCCATGACAGCCTTCTTGAGGCATCTGGCTTTGTGCAGACGTTGGAGAAACGCCAGGGACTGCGGATCGCTTGTCCCGAGGAAATAGCTTACCTCCAGGGTTTTATCTCGTACGAGAATTTTTTGGAGCTCGGCAAAAAGTTCGAGAAAAGCACCTACGGACAATACCTCCTAAGAGTAGCGGCCGAGCCTTCGTGAGCCCTGATAGATTTGCTGGTTAAAAAGCCGTATTATGGGATCGCCGGCAATTTAGACCGCCCCGGTTTATTTCCCCAGTTTTCTAGCTCTTTCTAGCTTTTACGAGCAATTCCAGCTGGTTAGAAGCAGGTAACCGAAATTCCTTCTTAACCTGCAACTGCGGTCGATAACCAACCTTCGTCATCCCATCGGCGGTGCTAGCCGCTCTGAGGACTTTATTCGAACGAAAATGGAAACAGTTGACACGACTCCTCACCAGCCATCTCGTTTGCTGGATTTTCTCTCTGCAAACCTCGGGCGCCTAGCGCTTATTTTTGCTGACTGTCTGGATTTTGAGACCCGTAAAATGCTGCGTCCGCTGGCGCCAAAGTCGCGGCGGTGGGCACCCGCGATCGCCTTGAGTTTCTCGCCATTTTTCATGGCGTTGAGTGGCGGTCTATGTCCACAAAGTGTTTCTGCAGCGCCTGCCTATGTCCAGGGTGCTTATGCCACCCCGCAAACGCCCCAGACTACGGTGTCCGTGCCGTATGCTGCCGCCCAGAATGCTGGAAATCTGAACGTCGTGATTGTGGGATGGAACGATACGACCAATGCAGTAACTTCCGTTAAAGATTCCCAAGGTAACGTCTACCAGGTGGCGGTCGGGCCAACCAAGCAATCGACAGCGCTGAGCCAATCAATTTATTATGCGAAGAGCATTTTGGGCGGATCCAACACCGTAACGGTGCAATTCTCTGGATCGGCCAGCTACCCGGATATTCGGGTTCTCGAATACAGCGGTCTCGATACATCCAATCCTTTGGACACTACTAATGGAGCGAGCGGGGGCGGTAGTACGAGTTCCACGGGAGCAATTACCACCACGAGCGCGTCGGAGTTGCTGGTTGCAGCCAACATGGTGACAAACAACACGAATGGTGCCGGGTCCGGATTTACTCGGCGAATAATAACCAGTCCGGACGGAGACCTTGTCGAGGACAAAATAGTGACGGCTATTGGTTCTTATAGTGCGACGGCTCCCCTTAATTCCGGCGGTTGGGTAATGCAAATCGCGACTTTCCGGG
>DATNNZ010000353.1:0-2604 GCA_035601575.1 Chthoniobacterales bacterium | reverse complement strand
GGTTTGATGCTTATGGATTCGGAAAGCTTCGGCAGGAAGAATTGGTCAAAGAATATGGTGACAAACATCAGCTGCCTTATGTGATTGTCAGGCCTGGATACGTATTCGGACCGGGCAAGCGAGAACTAAGCGGCCGCGTTGGAATCAATACGTTTGGACTTTTCATTCAAGTTAATGGCTCTAATGTGTTGCCACTGAGTTTTGTCGATAACTGCGCGGAAGCGATCGTTCTGGCTGGTCTCAGACCCGGCGTGGAAGGTGAAATCTTTAACGTTGTGGATGACGAGCTACTTTCTGGACGGCGATTTTTAAAGGAGTACAAAAAGAAAGTAAGTGGGTTTTCCGCTCGCATACCTTACGGGCTCGGATACCTCCTATGCGTACTTTGGGAGAAGCACTGCAGATGGTCAAAGAACCAGTTGCCTCCTGCTTTCAATCGCCGCCGCTGTTCTGCCGAGTGGAAAGGGAACTGCTATTCGAATCAAAAGCTTCGGGAGCGGCTGGGCTGGAAACCAAGAATTCCAATGAGTCAGGCAATCGACGCGTTCCTGAGCCAGTTCGATCGCGACGGCGAGGACAGGGACCAGAAGTCAGATGTCAGAGGTCAGATGTCAGAGGACGCAACTCAGACGCCGGATGTCAGCGGTCAGAAGTCGGTTTTGTCGTTGTAACGATTTAACGATTCAACGTTGTAACGCCTTACAAGATGCTTCGCATTGCTATAGCCGGTTGCGGCAAAGTCGCCGACCAACATGTGCAAGCCATCCATCGTATTCAGGATTGCAAGATCGTGACCCTTTGCGATCGGGAATTGCTCATGGCCAAACAACTAGGTGAACGCTTCGGAATTACCGCATGTTTTTCCGATCTGAAAGAAATGCTGCGGACCGCTTCTCCCGATGTCGTTCACATTACAACGCCGCCACAAAGCCATTTTTTGCTTGCTAAACAATGTCTTGAGTCAGGCAGCCATGTTTATCTGGAAAAACCCTTCACTATTACAGCCGGCGAAGCAGAATTGCTGATCGACTTCGCCGAAACCTGCGGCTTAAAGGTCACCGTCGGCCATAATTACCTGTTCACGCTCGAGATGTTGGAAATGCGTCGGCTCTTAAACGAGGGGTTTCTGGGCGGACGGCCGATCCATCTCGAGAGCTATTGGTCATACGACCTCGGAGACACGAGTTACGTGGCGCCAATGCTCGGGAATCGCAACCATTGGGTGCGCCAGCTGCCGGGGCAGCTACTTCATAACATTATCAGCCACGGAATTGCTAAACTGGCTGAATTTCTTAATGATGAGGTGACAGAAATTGTTGCCACAGCTCATCAAAGCGAGCAACTCCGAAGCCTTGGCGCACAAGAAGTCCTGGATGAATTGAGGGTCCTGATGCGAGACACGAGTGGCACGACGGCATTTTTCTGCTTCTCTACTCAGGTTAGAGGACTTAACCAACTCCGCGTTTACGGGCCGGCCGGTTCGGTTACTGCGGATATTATCACCGGAAGTTTCGTTCGAAATATAAACCGCTCGTACAAGAGCTATCTGACTTATTTTATCCCACCATTAAGGAATGCTAGGGAACATTTTAGGAACGCAAGCCGCAACGTCATCAATTTTGCGCGCAGACGCCTCTATCAGGACTTTGGAATGAAGGAACTGATTGAACGCTTCTACAACAGTATCCGTCTGGGAAGCGAACCGCCGATTCCGTACCGAGAAATTATCTTAACGGCCCGGGTGATGGATGAGATCTTTGCCCAAATCTATCCCAGCGAAGCGAGAAAGCCGCTAACTCAGGTGAATCGGGCCTCGGCGGATATCCGACTGTGGTCCGCGATTCAGTAAGCGGCACAACCTCTAACTTCTGAGTCTGCGCCAATGAATTACGTTCTCATAACGCCCGCGCACAATGAGGCTGCTTTCATTGAAAAGACTCTTGCCTCTATGGTCGCGCAGACGCGGTTGCCTGAGCGCTGGGTAATTGTGGACGATGGCTCGACGGATGGCACCGCGGAGATTGTCCGGGGTTATGCCAAGCAATTTCTCTGGATCGAGCTTCTCCAGCGTCCACAGCGCCAGGACCGGAGTTTTGCTGGGAAAGTGCAGGCATTCAATGCCGGATTCGAACGGGTTACCTCGCTTTCCTTTGATGTGATCGGCAATCTGGACGCGGACCTTTCGTTCGATCCTGAGTATCTGGAGTTTTTGATGCGGAAATTCTCGGAAGATCCCAAGCTTGGTGTAGCTGGGACTCCATTTGTCGAAGATGATGGTTATGACTCAGCGCGGGACAGCTTTGAGGGTGGGAATCATGTTGCTGGCGGATGCCAGCTCTTCCGGAGGGAGTGCTTTCAAGAAATTGGTGGCTATATCCCCAACCACGCCGGCGGGATTGACTGGATTGCCGTCACGACAGCGCGGATGAAAGGATGGAGAACACGATCCTTTCTTGAGAAACGGTTTCATCACTACCGGACGCTCGGCACGGCAGGAAGGAGCAGTGTGGCAGCCAGCTTTTCCTACGGCGAAAAGGATTATTATTTAGGCGGTTCACCTTTGTGGCAGCTCTTTCGCGTCGCCTACCGCGCGACAAAGCACCC
>DATNNZ010000352.1:0-3933 GCA_035601575.1 Chthoniobacterales bacterium | reverse complement strand
CTGCTGGGGCGATGCGGCCCGCGCAGTTGAATCGGAAAAAAGTGAGCGGGGTTAAGCATGAAGCGATCGCTCCTCGCGCCTATGACTTCCATTAGCGGAGAAGAAACCAACCAGAAATCTATTCAGCAAGGTAAAGGAGCAGTTGGCAATCGGGCCGATGTTGCCCAGAGTACTCTCCGTCGCACTCCTCAAATCCATCTCGAATGCGGCATCCCTTCAACCGTCGGAGACCCCAGAGGACCGCTGGATCTCGAAGTGATCACCCAGCAGAAAACCTGTTGCGATCAGCCAGATGAATCCCGGAAAGCGCGTTAGTGGAATGAGTAAAAGCGCCTGCGGCAGAATCAAATTAAACCAACTTAATTCTCCGATAACCGCCAGCACCAATCCGAATACGATGAGCCACCTTGGCAAAAGCTTTAAGAATGTGGCAGGAATGCATACTCCAGCGATCAAAAGCCCTAAAGGCACAGAGAAACCCGGACCGCCGAAGGCAAACGCCAAGTAGTAAAACGCTCGTAAAATCGAGCCGTCCTGAGCGACGCCAGGATAAGCCATTACCCAAAGAAACATTGAGGCTATTGAGATATTGATGACGGTCATCATCCCGCCAAAGAGGGCAATCCAAGGGCCAGCGGCCCGGACTCTCAAAAATTGAAGACGGCTCACCACCGTCGCCGTATAAATCCCGAGAGCAATTGAACCGCCAAATTGTAGAAACGCGCAAATAAGGACAGCCGAGGATCGTTCTCGAAAAAATGCGACGATAGTTTCCGCCGATGCCCATGGGCCCGGAAAATGTGGAAGCCCTCCAAAAGCCGTAACTGGAAGAAGGCTGCCGTTAAACAGAAGAGTGAAGATAATTGCCACGATTCCCAAATTGGGAGCGGCGTGACGTTTGTTGAGCGGTTGGGTGTTGGTTTCCATAAATTTCTTACAGCATGATCCGACCGCCATTTACATCCATGGTACTGCCGGTAATCCACGAGGATACATCGCTTGCTAGAAACAGCGTTGCTTCGGCAACGTCGGCAGCCAAACCAGTCCGCCTCAAAGGGTGGAGTCGGGCCAGTTGCTCGCGCATTTCATCGGGCATTTGCTTGCCTTCGATTACAGCTCCCGGAGCTATCGCATTTACGCGCACACCATATTCGCCTGTTTGCACTGCGATTTGCCGCATCAGCATCAGAACTCCCGCTTTGGCGGCGCCATAAGCAGGAGAAGCCGGTGAAACCTGCCTGCCTGCTGTCGAAGCCATAGTTATGATCGATCCTCGGCGCCGGGAAATCATGCCTGGAAGGAACGCTTTCAAGGTCAGGAAGGTCCCGGTGAGATTGACATCCAGCGTTTCGCGCCAGACTTCCAGGGACAGTTCTGTCGCCAAGATAGGTTTGCCATTCCCACCGGCTAGAGTGATCAGAATATCGGTCGCACCTAATTGTGTCTCCGCCTCATCCCGCAATGTTTCCAAGGACGCGAAGTCAGTTACATCTGCGGGAACGGCAATCGCCTTTCCCCCTTTTGCCAAAAGTGCTTTCGCCACTTTCCCAATGTTTTCGGCATTTCGAGCGGCGAGTGCCACCGACACACCATTGCGAATAAGGGCATCCGCGGTAGCCACTGCGATGAGACTTGAGCCACCAGTGATGACAGCCACCTTTCCCTGAAGATCCCCAAAAGTAGAATGGTTGTGCCGGGCCGTTGATATTTGATTCGATATCATGTATCATTCATTACATGAATCGTTTTTCTATGCTACTAAAATTTGATTTTACAGTAGAAATTTCTTTCCCATGAGTTCTCATCCTACCTCGAAACGGCCGACCGGGGCTGCATTCTTGCTGGCGCAGCTCGGGGCGCATGCTGCTCAGCGTTTCGCCGAACGAATCGCCATTCTTGGAATCGCCCCAAAGCATGCGGGAATATTACGAATCATTTCGGCGACCGAGGATTGCAGTCAGCAAAAACTTTCCGAGATGCTTGGTGTGCTCCCCAGCACGATGGTTGTGTTGATTGACGAGCTTGACAAAAAAGGACTCGTGCAGCGCCATCGAAGCGTCAAAGACCGTCGTAACTACGCCTTGGCGCTCACCCCAGAGGGAATCGATTTGCTTCAGCAGTTGTCTAGATTGGCGGCGGAGCATGAAGCAGACCTGTGCGTAGCTCTCAATTCCAAAGAGCGTGTCACCTTTGCCGCGTTTTGCCGGAGAATCGCGGATCAACAGGGACTGACCCCTCAAGTCCATCCCGGGTACCGAAATATCGAGGGTGCGCACCGCTAGGTCACGAATGTAATCGCGGCAATCATGCGCTGGAGAAAACGCTCGCTGAGAACGAAAAGTTATGACCTGCTTCTCTGAAGGGTTTAGTTAGGTCCTCTGGAGTCGATGAAAGTCCGAATGTTCCGGGAATGGTCGTTCTGATCGGAGGCTGGAATAACTCCTTTCATGGACGGCTATTGCGTCGCTGCTGAAGACTCTCTTTGCCAGTAGCTTGGACACTTTTTGGGTTCTTCTCCGCTCCTTCTTGTGCTTTCATGACCCGATCAGGTGAGCGCAGAATAGCTTAGGAAGCCTGCCTAGAAGCGGCAGAACAGGTCAGATGAGAGCACAGAGGAACGGAGGGAGCCTTAACTCTTAATCACTGGGTTGTAGTTTTGATTCCTACACGGTGATTCTGAATATCATGATGTTTATCACCGTTGGAGTCATGCCCTGGGATGGTATTCGCGAGTTAAACTGGGTCGGGGCAAGATCTTCCTGTATAAACCCTAACTAGTTCGCCAAGCGCGAAAAGCCAAAATGAATTTTCATGATGGTCGTCTCGCTGGTGTCCCGTCCACTTTGACGGTGGCCAGTTCCTGTTGCTGCTCGCGAATCCAAGGGAGTTTGCGAATCAGGCTATTGAAAACCGATGGATCATAGCCAACCACAAACCCGAGGACCGATACCATTGCTGCAAACCGAAAATACTGGTCCTGACTTGGCTCAGAGAACGGGTTCTGTGGAGAAGCCAGAGCCAAGCCAGCGACAAAGATGAAATAAACAATAAAACTCCGCAGCATTGAAGCTACTGGGTTTTCGGTCCGCACTAGAACATTCGCAACCGTTAGGTTTTCGTGTGCACCAATGCCAACAGGATCTTCCACAAAGCGGCTGTACGTAAGACGGCTGGAAATACCGCCAGCTAGCCCGGCCAGGCATGTGAGCAAGGCTGCGTTAGTTGGAGTGTAACATAGGCATACCCGGAATAGGTCTCCTAGGTTAAAGCCTTTTGTTAGCCCATCGCGAAATGGCTTAGTGTTAACAAATAGTCCAGCGGTGAAAAGGACAATCCAGCAAATAATGCATCCGACACCTGCAAAACTTAGTGACCACTGTCCAAACAGCTTTTTCATAAACGTAAGGTCCGAAAATTCGCCCAACATTGGGCATGCCGCTATTGAGGTGGCAACAATCGTGCCACGGTGAACCAATCCCACATAAGTGTTTGTTGTGGAGCTGCTTATCGCACAGAGATGGCAGATTCCACCGTGCTGACCTATTCCGAAAATGGAACCTGGTGTCCCAATCATGGAATGGGCGGCCATAGCACTCGACAAAAGGAAGAACGTGCCCTGATCGTCCAAAGGCTTCACAAAACTTGCTCAGATCTGACAGCGAGCTGGCAAACTGGCTGCGACTCTCTCCGCGGAAGAAAAGAAGAGGATTGAAGCAAAACCAACCGACAGCCTTGAAGCGTATGACCTCTATCTTCGAGCCAAAGAGTTAACCGTTGTTTTACGGTGTGCGCTTCTGTCGGCGATTGCGCGAAGGGTGATCCTTATCCACCAGACCGAGAGCGTGGATGTCTGTGCCAACGTCGGCAATCATCCTGGCTTGGTGGCAGAGGTCAACAAGTTGGTCCAGGTCAGTCTCAGCGAAGAACATTCCT
>DATNNZ010000351.1:0-31262 GCA_035601575.1 Chthoniobacterales bacterium | reverse complement strand
CCGCGGCCGGTTGGCTGTTTTTCCGCGTTGCTCGCTCCTTACGTATCGATCTAGATATGCTCGTCGCTCGCGCCTTGAAAAACAGCCAACTGACCTGCGGCGACGTCATCATTATATGTGAGACGGTACACTAGGCTCTCTCGATGAACACCACAAAATCTCCTCAAAACTGAGCGATTTCCACGGAAAACAGGGAGCTCGAGTCTCGACGCGATCAACCGCTCCTACCTTTGTGATCTCCGTGATTTTCTGTTCAAAATTCTGTCTTTGCGTCCTCCTGTGACTACCGTGCAAAGCACTCCAGATATTTTAGCCCAGATCCGGTGTTGAACAGGACGACCGATTCTTCGGGTTGGATGTGGCCGCTGGCTCGCAATTGTTTCAGTGCAGCGTAGCAAGCACCGCCTTCCGGAGCGACAAAGACGCCTTCTAACTGGCCAATCTCCCGAGCCGCTTCCAGCATCTCTTCGTCGCTCACTGCAACGGCGGTGCCGTGAGAGGCGCGAATCGCATCCAGAATCAGAAAATCAGCGATGGCTTTCGGCACGCGCAATCCCGCCGCCTTGGTCGCAGCGTTGCGATGCTCTTCGGCAAATCGTTGGTTTGCCTTAAAGGCAGACACGATTGGCTGGCAACCGGTAGCTTGAACTGCCACCATGCGGGGACGATCAGTGTTAATCCAGCCCATCTCGGTCATTTCCGAAAAAGCTTTCCACATTCCGATCAATCCAGTTCCGCCCCCGGTCGGATAAATGATTACATCAGGCAGTTTCCAATCGAGTTGTTCCGCGATCTCATAGCCCAGCGTTTTCTTGCCTTCAACTCGATACGGTTCCTTGAGCGTTGAGAGATCGAACCAGCCCTCTTTTTCTTTACGGAGTGCAACCTCTCTTCCGCAATCAGTGATCAGTCCGTCCACCAGCGTGACGTGAGCACCCATTGTCTGGCACTCGATGATGTTTGCGTGCAGCGCGTCCTTAGGCATGAAAAGATAGGCCGGAAGACCGGCTCGGGCCGCGTATGCGGCCAACGCCCCGGCGGCGTTTCCCGCCGAAGGAACCGCCAGCCTGGTGGCTCCAAGATATTTGGCCATCCCGACGGCCACCGCCATACCCCGCGCTTTGAAGCTGCCCGTGGGATTTTGTGATTCGTCCTTGATCCAGAGACGGTTCAGACCGCACCGTGCGGCCAGATGCGGCGCTCTGAGCAGCGGTGTCCAACCTTCTCCCAGCGTTAAGATCTCTTGATCAGCTGGCAGCGGCAGCATCTCGCGGTATCGCCAAAGAGAAGGTGGCCGGTCCCGAAGCGATGCCTTGAAACGTTCGGCCTCGTCCCGACTTATTTCGTACCGCGCCAAGAGCGGCCGGCCACATTCCGTGCAGACGTTTTGTAATTGTCGCCAAGCATATTTTTTTCCGCACAAAGCGCAGGAGAGGTGGGTGAGCATCGGTGGGAGTGAGGGGTGCTGAGGTATTGGAATATGCGGCCCGACCTGTCCGCCTTCGTCATCCTGACTTCCGACTTCGCCGATTTGTCCGCAAAGTTTCATCGAAAGTTGGGCTGCGTCGGACAAGACGGGCCGCGTACTCCAGCACTCCAGCCTCACAGATCCTGCCTTCGCCGGATCTGCCGCCTTCGCAGACTACGGCGCGCCCAAGCCATTAAGCGATGTGCCCTTCGCAGAACGCACGCCGCGACGTAGGCTTGGCGGAGTCGGGTTTCGCCCCTCCTACCATCACTCCTGGTTCTCGGCCTCCAATGTCCATTACAAGAGCATAAACGCTGCACCGGCAATGAGAGTAGGTACTAATGCGCCCAGGAAAAGGCCGAGCGGGGCAATCCCGCCGTCGCCAAACCGGGATGACAAGATCGATATTCCAGCCGGATTTGGTGCATTAGCGATCACGGTCAGTCCGCCTCCGGTAATTGAACCGGCCATCACCGCATATTTCAGTGAATCGGAGAAATCCGGGACTAACGAAGCCAGGTAAGTAATGGCCGCATTATCGTTGAACGCAGTTAAGATCGTTGCCCCAATCATCATGGGCACCTCGGTCAGCTGCTTGAGTACTGGAACGATCCACCATTCCTGGCATCCGCCATGAATGACCAGAGACCCAAGAAAGAAACCGACTAGTAGTGACTGTCGCAGCGCGATCTGGTGTTGCCGTCGCCGAGTGGCCGTAACGAACGCAAGGAAGAAGAGAAAGCCGAAAATGATCAATACCGGATAGTGAGCGTTCACCACCGTCCAGGCCAAAAAAAGCAGATGGATCAACGTGATCGACCAGGGAACCTCTCGCTGGTCTGGAACGGTTTCACCGGTTTCCGGTTCGAACGCTAGTCTCGTCATCTCCTTTCGAAAAAACAGCAGGAAGAGGAAATTGGAAACCAAAATGGCAATCACGGCTTTCCATCCAAAGTTTTGCAGCATGAAGAGAAAGTTCCATTTCCAGTGGCTCGCTACCATTATGACGGGCGGCGCGGCAAAATGACTCAAGGTTCCGCCGACCGAAACATTTACGAAAAGAAGACCTAGCGTTGCATATTTTAAGCGAGTACTCGGGCGCAGATTGTAAAAACGATGGCGGAGTAAGAGCGCGCTGATGGTCATCGCTGCGGGCTCCGTGATGAAAGAGCCGAGGAGCGGACCGATCGTGAGGATCGACAACCACCATATTACCGGACTGCCTCGTCCCAGCGCCGCGATCCGAGCGACTGCTTTCTCCGCTAGGCGCAGGATTGGTAAGGAGCTGGCCATTGACATAATGACCACAACAAATATCGCCTCGGCCATATTAACGTGACCTACGTAGTTGACCATGGCCGGCCACCCGTGAAAGAAGATGATCGCGATCATCAAAGGAACGAGCCAAATGCCGAAAACGGCTTCAATCTCGCCCATAAAGTGGAAAAGCTGAGCGCGAAACAGCAGTTGGTCCCATTCGCGATCGCGTTGCTGGCGTTCAAAAGGTTCCAGAGCCTCGATTGCACGCGCTCTGATATCGTAATCATGAGCGAGCCTTTGAAATCGGGAAACAAGAAACGTGTGCACGATCGCGATGAAAAAGATGATCGTTGCCGCAGCATTAAAGGGCTCTTTTTGAATCCGAGCGAAGAGTTTACCGCTGAGGATCGAGATCGATTCGTCCTGATAGCTGTCGCTGGAGATCGGAAATTTTTGGCCGCCAGCGGGTTCTGCGGCACGGACCGGCATAACGCCGAAAATCAGGCAGGCGAGCATCAGGAAAACAGCGCAGCCGAGCTTCGTCGTAGAAGATCGGTGTATCCGACTGCGCCCCGTCGTCTGAAACTCCGGAAGCTTCGTCGGACAAGTCGGCGTATGGGCGTCTTGGTCCTGGAGGGATGTCGTGACAGTAGCCCAGCAATTCATTGCTGGGTCAGATTTGAAAGGACGCGTCCGTGCCGCTAGGGACGATAGAATTGATCGCATTTGGGCTTCCAATACCACCCCACAGTCGCGAGATGGTCGATTGTTCCTCCCGGGACGGGCTGCTTTTCTCTCTCGATTCCCGGCACTTCGTACTTACTTTCGCAATCTCCCTCCGGGAAGCTGAGCGGTACACATTCCCCGCGCGCCGACTCGCCCAGATGCCATCGGCACATTCACAGTCCTTTCGCCGCTAGTTCGCCGAGACAGCGTTCGATCGCGTTAAGCGCATTTTCGGCGTCCGGGCCCTCGGCGGTGACCAACACCTCGGCTCCGCTTCGGATATCGGCAGTCATGATGTCCATGATGCTTACCGCAGAACAACTGCGTCCATTCGCTTCCAATGTGATGGCACTTTTGAAGCGCATCGCGCAGCGGACGATCTCGCTGGTAGGGCGGGCGTGAAGGCCGGTCGAGTTTGTGACCTGCATTTTGCGGGTCATTTTCTTCGCGGAATTGGATGCAGGAGGCATGATGCAATCGGTCGAACAATTTAAATAGTGTGAGAAGGCGACGCGGTGAATTCATCCTCGCTGATTTCCTCGATTTTTAACACGTGCGGGTTTTCGCAGCAAAGTTCCAGAAAACGATCCCGATCGTTATCGCCCTTTAATTCTACGAGAATAAGCTGACTGCTGGCATTGCGTTTACGCGCCCAACCGGAAACCCAAGGAAGGTATACAACCGGGGGAAACACGTGAAATTGATAAAACGCAGCCTCCTCGTTCTGGAATGTGATTCGAAAGCAAAAGCGGTACATCGAGCGGTAATAAAACCGCCGAGGCCGTAGACGCAAAGGGGAAGTGATCAGTAATCAGTAATCAGTAATCGGTGATCGGTGATCGGTGATCGGTGATCGGTGATCGGTGATCGGTGATCGGTGATCGGCGGACGCGGGAAAGGATGGAAAGATGATTCGTTTGCATCTGTAATACGAACAAACGCGACCAGTACGTTAGGGGAAAGGCTGGCTATCGAAATGACGCAACACGGATGGATCCGCGCACCTGCTCAAACCCGGCGCGACACACCCAAAGAGAAGTGCGAACGTTTTGGCGCGCCCTGGTGGTGCGTTAAGCAAACCATAGAACTGGCCGCGACGTAGGCTTTGCGGAGTCGGGTTTTCGCCCTACCAATCTGGGCGATTCACACCTCTCTTTCGTTTGCATACCGATTACCGATTACTGATTACTGATCACTGATTAACGATCCGCAAGGCGGCTTCGCGAGCTTCGCGTTCCATTGGCGCGTTGTCGTAGCCGTTCTTAAAAATCTGTACGACGTACTGCATCAGAAAACCCTCAACGCCGAGCTTCTCGTACTGGGCTACGTGCACACATTCATGGACAAGGGTTTCGCGATCGCTTGCTCGCCCGGTTCGAACAAAAATCCCGAAACCGAAGGTTATTGCGATCGTTTGCGGCGTGATTAATCCCACTTCGGCCGCCAGCTGTTTGATTTTTGGATGTCCCGGCTGAGGAATCTCCGGTACCGCACATACCCGGATGCTTTCAGGCATGCGCACGCCGGCTGCTCGCGCATCATCTAACGCCGCTGGTGAGAGCGCGGTTCCTTGGTCTAACGCGCGCTTTTGTTCTGCTTCCACCCAGTCAAGGACCCGAGGAAGTAGTTGAGGGAGTTCCAAGAAAGGCAGATTCACTACTGATGTAGATCGTTCGAAGTCTTAAGAACGCAATAAAAAAAGCCCCTGAAACCAGGGGCTTTTTTGGTTGAGACTCAAATGAATAGCATTGGCCTATTCGTTCTTGGCCGCGTGGTCTCCCTCTTTAATAGCCTCCTGTTCGCTCACATATTTGCCCTGCTTGGTCTTTCCGTACCAACGCGAACCAGGCTTGTGATAGGTATGAGTTTCGGGGTTTACCCAGACTTGACCGGCGCCTGGAGTTCCACTGGTGACAGGGGCCGGACTCGGCGATGCTTTTTTGCCGAAAATACTGCTAAGCGGGCTTTTCGCAGTTGGGCTTGAAACTGGCGAGGGGGTCGCAACAGTAACTGGTGAAGCAGCTGGCGAGGGACTCTTTTTCGCATGAGTTTTTTTCGGGCTGCCTCCTGGAGAAGCACCGGTTGTGGGTGAGGCGCTGGGGGACACAGCGGAAGCCGGCGATGGGCTTGCATTCTCCGTCTTTTTCGCACGTCGATGTTTCGGACTTGCCGACGGAGTCGGGGTCTGCGAGTAAGCGATGGGAAGAGCTACGACCGCAGCCAACAGCAGAAGCGACAAATACTTGCGCATATAAAGTTGCTTCTACCGTAATTTGCTTCGTATTGGCAACTGCGGAATCAGATGAAGGCTTATCAAAAGGGCTTCGGAAGCGATTCAGATGTTCATTTGAAGCAAAACCGGCCTTTCCCAGGGTACAGGTAGTTTTACTCAGGCAAAAAAAAGAGCGGCCAGTTCTGTCAAGAAACTGACCGCCCGCGGAAACCGGAAAACCTATTTCAGGTAGCCGCCTTGCCTTACGGCCCGTTCAACTTCTGTCTGGCTCGCTTGGAGTGCCTGATCGACCGTCATCTTGCCGGTCAAGGCGGCAGCGATGTTTTGGCCAACCTGCAAGCCGATAGATTGAAACTCTGGTATTCCGACAAATTGTACTCCGATGTAAGGGACCTTCTTAATGGCAGGGTTCGTCGGGTCAGCCGTCTGCATGGCCTTGAGGGTTACCGAAGCGAATGGCGCCGCTTTCTGGTATTCGGGATTGTCGTAGGTCGACTTGCGCGTGCCGGGAGGGACAGTGGCCCAACCTCCGTCCTCCGCCGCCAGTTGGATGTATTCCTTGGACGTGGCCCACAAAGCATACTTCAATGCGGCATCTGAATTCTTAGCTGCTTTGGGTATGGCTAAGGCCCAAGACCAGAGCCAGTGCGAGCCATTCGGGGTAGCTTCAATCGGGGCGGAGGCAAAGGCGACCTTATCCGAGACCTGAGACTGGCTCTTGTCGAAAAGAGGGCCGGCTCCCGAAGTTGCGTCAATCCACATCGCCGCCTTACCGCCCGCAAACAGAGCGAGATTTTCATTAAATCCGTTGGAGCTGGCTCCGGGCGGACCATCTTTCTTCATTAGATCGACATAGAATTTAATCGCCTTCTTCCATTCCGGGCTATTAAGGGTTGGCTTCCAGTTCATATCGAACCCAGTGGGCCCGAAGGTGTTCAAGAGCGTGTCGAGGAAGGCCATGTTCTCACCCCAACCCGGTTTACCCCGGAGAGTGATCCCGTAGATGCCTTTGGTTTTATCAGTTAGTTGGTCCGCAAACTTCTGAATGTCCTCATAGGTCGGCTGCTCGGGCACGGTCAAGCCCTTGGCGTCAAAGAGATCCTTGCGGTACATCAACATCGAGCTCTCGGCATTGAAAGGAATCGCATAAAGTTTGCCCTCGTAGGAAAGACCGTCATGAATCGACTTAAAAACGTCCTCGATATCGTAGTCGACTGGTACGTTTTCGATTGCCTTTCAGTCAGCCGCGCTTGGCAAAAATCGGTGTCTCGTACAGGCCGAGATAGACCAGGTCAAATTGGCCGCTGCCTTGGGACACATCGGTTGTAACTTACTGGCGTAGAACGTTCTCCTCCAGCACCACCCAGTTGAGCTTAATATCCGGGTTCTTGTCTTCAATTTACTGGAAAGCTTCTTCAACCGGATCATATCCGGGTTATTCACGACGGCGATCGTGACCGTTTTCTGCTGAGCGAAGGCGCCGGAAAGCGCCGTCAGCCCGGCGACACACATAGCTAGGAACTTATTATTCATGATTTTGGGGAAGGAATAGAGATGAAAAGGAGAATGGGAGGTTCCCGAATGAACATTTGTCCAGGAACGCGAGCAAATATCAACCCACTTGCCCGCTTTTGCCGAAAAGCGGGCTCGGTCGGGCACGTCTTCGAAATTTCGCAGCTTGGCAAGTAACCGACCGGACGAAGAAACCCGCATTTTCGAAATATCGGCTATTGGCTATCGGCTGTTCGCGCAGCGCTAGCCAAACGGCCCAAGAACGGCAGCTCGGAAACGAGTAATTTTTTATTCGCTTCCGGTATCGTGAAAAATCCGGCTCGATCGATCTCCGGAAACTGTTGGAGCCGGCCGGATTTTGGCGGCCATTCAATCTCGAATAGATTGCTACGGAGCGACACCGGATCGAACGAGCCGCGGAATGCCCAAGCATGAATCGTCTTGCCCGAGCGTGGACGTACTTCGCCCAGAGGTAAATAGGGACCCTGCGGTTGCCAACCCGTTTCTTCGCTAAATTCTCGAATGGCCGCGGGCAAATAATCTTCCCCGGTTTCAACTTCCCCGCGTGGGATTGTCCAGGCGCCATTGTCTTTCCGCTGCCAAAAAGGGCCGCCAGGATGAACAAGCAGCACTTCCAGACCGTGGTCGGTATCGCGGTACATCAGTAAGCCGGCGCTGATTTGGGGCATGGTCCAGGTAGGAGCTAGATTCTAGATTCCGGATATTTCACGGTTTCTTCTTTTTCGTCGCCTTCGTCTTCTCCTTCTTCGGTGGTGTTGCTGTTTCCTTCTTGGTGATCGTTACCTTCTCCACGTTACCCGAGGACGAAACCAGGGCGGTGAAGTCGAATTCCTTGGTTTCGTTCTCGCCCAGGGTGACCACGGTGTTGCACATGATTTCTACTTCGGCGGCAGAGAGCCACTTGGCGGAAACAAATGTTGGCAACACAATCTTCCCGACCTTTGATACCGGTACGTTGTAGGTTTTCGCAATATATGGTTTTAGCGAATCGATATCATCGTAGAAAAGTCGGCTGACTTTGACCCCGGACCGCAGTTGAATCACGTCCCGGCGGCCCGATTTATCAATTTGCAGGGCACTCGCATTATCCGGCGCAGGTATCTGCTGGATTTCAACGGCGTAACCTAAGGGCGTGAGACCAAGCAACAACAGGAGGAGGAGCTTTTTCATCGGTATGTTTTGGCTAGGCGCGCAACGGTCGCAGTCATTCAACAACGGTTGGCAGACTTTATCCACGCTGGAATTGGTCTGTTCTGTTAATCTGGCTGACCCATGTGCGATCGACTTTTTTCGATGATGATCTGTCTATTTTTGCTGGCTGATCCCGATTGGTTGCAGGCAGAGCAGCACTCCGCAGAATTCGTCGGAACCGTTACGTCCCATGTGCAGATGCGATATCTGCTCTTCACTCCCAAAGCGTATGAGAACGCCGGAGGTAAGAAATGGCCGTTGATTGTCTATCTCCCATGGCGGATCGCGTCGAGGAAAGGATGTCGAGCAGCTGAGAGAACCGGGCTTTGGTCTGCCGGCCATTGTCGACCGGAACGAGTCGTTTCCATTCGTCGTGCTCTCTCCTCAATGTCCTGAGGGTGAATACTGGACTGACACCGAGGCGGTTATCGCTCTCCTCGACGAGGTGATGAGCAAATACGCGGTAGATGCGAGTAGAGTTTACCTTACGGGCCACAGTATGGGCGGATTCGGCACCTGGTATCTTGCCTACAAGCATCCTGAAAAGTTTGCTGCGATCGCACCAATGAGCGCTTCGCTGGTTATCACCGCTTGGGCGTCTCGATTGAAGGAGATGCCGATCTGGGCATTTCATGGTGAAAAGGATAACCTTGTTCCTGTTTCGGATACCCAAGACTTGATTGACAGGTTGAGAGCGCTCGGCAACGAAGTCCGATTTACGGTGTTACCCAACCGTGACCACTACATTCTCGATGCTTACGAGAATCAGGAGCTCTATTCTTGGTTCCTCCAGCACGCGAAGAAATAAGCTAGGCAAGGTCGATAGAAACCGTTGAATTCTGGGCTTCAGGTTTCGACTTCAGCAGGCCAAGCGGCGCTGGTATTTGACCCGAACGGATCCACCTTTCGCACTCCGAATTGGCATGAAACGCTCAAAGCTGCGGCTTAGCCCTCTAACTGAGTTCTTGGTCTATCTTGAATTCGGGCTGGGAACGGCGGTATTGCCGACGGCGCTGGGAATGGCGGAGTCGCCGTCGCCTTGGGATCGTTCGCCCCGATAATTTCGCCCAGGGTAATGGCGAGCGGTGGCGACTGCGTTGTTAGGTCAGCCACACCAATTGCTTCGCTCCGCCCCTTTTGGCCTGCTACGCCACCGGCTTAACCGGGACAGTCGCCGCCGATATCAGTCTGGAAGTTATTCATGAGCGAGCGAAGCGGCCCTGCACAGCAAGGCGGAGGGAGGTTGTGAATAACTGCGCCGCAGGCGAGAATTTCGTCACCCGTCAGCCATCATCCGGTAATAGAAGCAGGCTTCGTCGAACAAGCCGGCGCTACCTGCGCTCCTCGACTTCGCCCGTCGTTCGAAACTCCGGAAGCTTCCACCTTCGCTAAAGCTATGGCGGACACGTCGTCGGGCAAGCCGACGCTTTCGGCGTTCATGCTGAGCACCTCAATACCGCGAGAGCGGCATGCGCAGCAGCGGTACGGTTCTCGACCATAAGCTTGGCAAAGACTCTCTCCAGATGCTTCGCGACGGTCCGGACTTTGGAGGCGAGAATGATGGCGATTTCGGCGTTGCTCTTGCCTTGGCTTACCCAGAGCAGCACTTCAGCTTCCCGGTTAGTTAAGCCGAGCTTCTGCAAAGGAACGGCGTCCAGAACTTGAACAGTTTCGCGAAGCAACAGGCGATACTCTGAAGTCTCAGTCTTCGATATCGTTTGCACGACGAGCGTTCTTGCGCCGAGGTCAAGGGTGAGGTCCGATGGCGGCAAAGTGACCAGCGGATTCGCTTTTTCGTTAAGCCAAGATTGTATGCGAATGGGTAACGTCAGCAGCGAATCCAGGCAGAAATATTCTTTTAACAGCTTTCGCGCCTTCGCCGTCGCATAAAGAATTTTGCCGCCACGGTCGGCGACCACAAAACCAACATCCGCAATGCCCACCGCTTCAGATAAGAGAGAATTTAGCTTAGTCGCCTTATAGGCCTGCGTCAGGTGCGGCTGCAAGATATTCAGCATTTTCCTTTCCTCTTCCGAGAAAGACTCCGCAGAACGACTTAATATGAGGTTAAGTCGGGAACGGCCCTCCAGAGTAAAGATACCGAGGTGATGTGTTTGGCCAAGCAGAGCCAGCAAATCATTATGCAATTCCGAGCGGAATCCAGGGAGAGGCGCTGGAGAGCGCACGATCCGCAGGGAACCATTGTGTTTGTAGATGCCGCTGACATTTGGGCGCCGATTGAGCCATCTACCTAGAGCGCCGACGTTAACGTTCAAAGCCGGATATATTTCAATCCGTTCAGTGTCGTTTTCCGTCCGCTCGTCATACGAATAGAAATCGCAGAGAAAGCAGAACCGGAGACAGGCAAAAAGGCGATTGGGAAAATCGCCGTCTATTCCCGGCCTGTGTAGTTCTACTAACGCTTGCGAGAGCGTGCGTAGGATGGAATCTGACAACATATCCGCATGTTCTTTGGGACGTTCGCTTCACTAAGAACTCCGTTATGGGTACGGTCTTCAATCCGTGATTACCTACTAAGTAGCTGGATCGCCGCCTACTTGCGATCTAAATGCATTTTGCTCGAAGATTATTTCGCTGTCGTACGAGGCCTTCGGAAAACGGATAGTCGCTGAAGCGGGTCGGCGTGTCGACGCAGGGTCTGAAGGACCGTCACAAGCGCAACAGTCGTCGTTACCAGGACATCGGAACGACCGACTCAAACCCGGCGCGAACCGAGGGATATATATCTCACTACGCTTTCGCGCCCCCTATCAATGCGGTTGCAAAACATCATAAAGCTGCCCGCATCACACCGTTACGCCGACCCGCCGTTACGTCAATAAGTCCTCAATCGATATACGCCTCTTCCCCGTGCTCGGCGATGTCGAGGCCGGCAGTCTCAATTTCGGGATCGGTTCGTAGGCCGAGAAGTGCTTTCAGGACGAAGCCAATAATCGCGCTCCCGACGACCGACAGGATGATGGTCACGACGACGGCTTCCACTTGCGAAACAAAGAGCGTACTCAGTAGCTTCTCAGTGAGATTGGCGTTCGCCTTACTGGTCGCAAGAAGACCGGTGAGCAGTGCGCCGAGTGTTCCTCCCACGGCGTGGACACCGAAGGTATCCAACGCGTCATCGTAATTTAGCACAGGCTTGATGATCGAGACGGCGATGTATGGGACGACCGCGGCCAGCACGCCGATGATCACGGCTCCGGTAGATGACACATATCCGCATGCCGGGGTGATTACAACCAGACCGGCAACTGCGCCGGTGCAATAGCCGAGTACGCTGGCTTTGCCTCGGAAGATTTTTTCTATCAACGCCCAAGTAAATGCGGCGATCGCCGTGGCCAATGTAGTGGTCGTGAATGCATTAGCAGCGATTGCGTCTGCGGCCACCGCACTGCCGGCGTTGAAACCATACCATCCGACCCAAAGCATAGCGGTACCAACCATGCAAAGCACCAGACTATGAGGCGCCATCGGTTCCTTTTTGTAGCCGACGCGCGGCCCGACGAGGAGACATAATACCAGCGCGCTCCAGCCGGAAGACATGTGAACGACTGTCCCACCCGCGAAATCGATGGCTTTAATCGTAGAATTCGGATTCCAGAGGCCGTTCATGAAGCCGGTGATGCCCCAAACCATGTGCGCCTGCGGGAAATAGACCACAAACATCCAACAGGCCATGAAGATCATGAGGGTCGTGTACTTCGTTCGTTCAGCGATGGCCCCGATGATCAGCGCAGGCGTTATCACCGCGAACATCATCTGATACATAGCGTAAACGTTTTGTGATACCCAAAAGGCGTAGTCGGTATTAGGGACCGAGGTGACGTTGTTGAAGAAAAAGTACTCCGATCCCCCGAAGAACGGATTGTTAAAGCTTTTACCGAATACCAAGCTATATCCAAACGCCCACCATAGTATCGTCACCAGCCCGGTGATGCCGAAACATTGGGCCAGTACCGATAATGCGTTCTTCCTGCGCACTAATCCGCCGTAGAAAAGAGCGAGACCGGGTAACGTCATGAAGAGCACCAGGGCGGCTGCCGTCATCATCCAAGCGTTGTGCCCAGGTCCGGAGGCGTTTAGAGCGGGGATCGTGAGATTATCTGGAATTTTCCCGTCCTTGTCCTGCAGACCTTTCGAAGGATCGCCATTAGTGAGATAGGCTTCCAATCCCGCCACGCGTTGTTCAAGCGTCGGGCTCGGCGAGGACGACGCCTGCGGACTCGGCGACGGTTGCTGGGCGACAGCAATGCCGGCGGCGGAAAGTGAAAGTAGAACAATGATATGGATTAACGGAGTGGGGAGGGGAAGGTGTCTCATCGAGCAGTCAATTCAGTGTTAAGGCCTTTCTAACGCGGCCGATTTTCAGTAGACAGAAATTCAAATGCCAAGACAAGCGCTGAAAGCACGAGAGGAACTGAGCTTGGAAGCAACGCTGAGGCGCCTGTTCGCACGTCAACCCGTGGCAACGAGCGGTGAGCGATGAACGGCAAGCAGTGAGAGGTGAGAGGTGAGAAACATCGACGCGAAGCGCAGCGGCGGCCCGAAGGGCCTTGGAAACGTAGCCCAAGCTTTAGCCTAAGCGATCCCGCTTTTCATGCCGCGGAGGTCTGAAGGACCTCGAGAAAAAGAGACCGATTTGGGTCAACCGCTAACGGCTCCACGCAGCACCCAATCGCCAACCGCCAACTGATCTGCAACCCGCCGGGGGCTAACCCGGCGGAAAGACGTGATCAGGCCAATCATGCTGCTAAGCGCTTTTGCTGGCTTTACACCCGTCCTTGCCTTTGCAGCTGCTGTCTGCCGTTTTGCAACCGCCCTTACCTTTGCAGGAGTTCTTGCCTTTGCAGCCGTTGTCTCCTGTCTTACAGCCGCCTTGGCCCTTACAATCGTTTTGACCTTTGCAAGAGTGCTTCCCTGCGTCGGAATCGACGAGGTTATGAATGGGAGTGCCTACTATATGGGAAGCGCTCGCGGCATACGCTCGCACTGCAATGGAACCGGTGAGGAGCCCGGCGACTGCCGCTCCGGCGATGACCGCTTTAGATGGTTTCATGGTACAATTTCTTTTCGAGATTTGGGTTTGGATTTACTCGGCTTCGTAAGACAAGAGTCATCTTGAGCATGGTTTCTTCCTTCCCTGGCCAGAAATTTTTCGAGGTCCAATGCAAAAGAGGGAGACACTTGATACGCGCTGAGACGCGATCAGGGTTTTATTTGCTGCGCCTAGCCGTTTCGCTGAGTCTGAGATTTGACAAACACCTCGCGCTCCCTAAGCGTGCCCGACGCGCGCATGAGAGAAAGCAAAGACCTTATATTAGCCACCAAACCGTATGCAGTTGATCAAACACTCAGAAGTTGGTGGTGCATTCTCTCCACGACCTTCCTGTTGCTCGCGGCCTTAGTCGGAACCCTGTGGCATTTTCCGCTCTGGGGGAAAATCATCTGCAGCGTTCTCGCGGGACTGCTGGTTTTAAGATTGTTCGTCATTTACCACGACCAGCAGCACAGGGCGATCTTGCCGAATTCTCGTTTGGCCGACGCCTTCATGTGGGTATTTGGTATCTTTGCCCTGAGCCCCTCCAGCATTTGGCGGAGTTCACACAATCATCATCACAACCACAATTCCAAGCTCCGAGGTTCTCATATCGGGTCATTTCCCATAATGACCAAAGACCAGTTTTTGAAGTCCTCAAAAGGGGAACGCTTTCAATATCTTTTCATGCGTCACCCGCTCACTATCTTGTTCGGCTATTTTTCCGTTTTTCTCGGCGGGATGTGCATTCTTCCGCTGCTCGACGAACCGCTGGAGCACTACGACTGCCTGATTGCTTTGTTGGTGCACATTGTGATCGGCGTTTTGCTGACGGTGTTGTTCGGCTGGCTGTCGCTGCTGCTAACTCTAATTCTCCCTGTCTTTATTGCCGGCGCTATTGGATCCTATCTGTTTTACGCCCAGCACAACTTTCCTGGAGTCTCTTTTAACGCCGCCGCTGGATGGACTTACGAGAAAGCGGCGTTGGAATCCTCGAGCTTTTTGAAAACCGATTTCCTTATGCGCTGGTTCACTGCGAATATCGGTTACCACCACATTCATCATTTGAACGCCCGAATCCCATTCTATCGATTACCGGAAGTCCTCAAGAACATAGCGGAGTTGCAGGCACCCAAGACAACGTCGCTCAATCCAATCGAAATCTCTCGCTGCCTCCGGTTGAAAGTTTGGGACGTTGAATCCCAGCAGATGATCGGCCTCGCCCAAACGAGGTCGGTGATACGCAACCCGGCCATGGCGGAATAGACGATTGCGCGTCGACGGCTGCCGACGGAACTTGTCGCGGTCACTTACCCAATGTCATTCCCTATTTCTTTCACCGCAGCTCAGATTGCGGATCAACTCCATGGCGAGGTCATCGGAGACGGCTCGGTCCGGTTGACCGGCTTCGCGCCGGCCGATAACGCGAAGGCAGGCGATCTCACCTTCGCCGAGAAACCAGCGTACTTTGGCGCCGCTGAGCAAAGTGCGGCTACGGCTGTTTTGGTGAGCGATGCATTCGAATCCTCGAAGAAGGTCCTCATCCGGGTGCCGAATGCACGTGTAGCGATGGCGAGAGTGCTGCCCCTGTTTTATCCGGCGGAAAGCCGAGCCCCGGGCATCCATTCAAGCGCGGTGATTGATCCCTCGGCACATATCGATCAGACCGCTCAAATCGGTCCTCACTGTGTGGTTGGCCCAGGAGTTAAAATCGGAGCACGCTCTGTGCTATTAGGCGGTAACCACATTGGCCGGGACTGCCAGATCGGCGACGATGTTTGCCTCTACCCGAATGTCGTCATTTATGCGCGGTCACAGATCGGGCATCGGGTCACGATTCATGCCAGCAGTGTGATTGGTTCGGACGGTTACGGCTATGTCTTAGATGAAGGCCGTCACCGCAAGATGCTGCAAATTGGCAATGTTATTATTCATGACGACGTCGAGATCGGCGCTAACGCGGCCATCGACCGGGCCACACTCGGCTCCACCGTCATCGGCCAGGGCACCAAGATCGACAATCTGGTCCATATTGCCCATAACGTCGTTATCGGCCGGAACTGCATCATTATGGGACAAGTGGGTTTTGCCGGCAGTACGAGTTTAGGTGATTATTGCGTGATCGCAGCGCAGGCGGGGATTTCCGGCCATTTGAAGCTCGGCAACCAAGCCATGGTCGGTGCGAAATCTGGCGTGATGCGAGACGTCCCAGACGGCGGTAGAGTCTTGTGGATTCCCGCAGGTCCGGAAAAGGAGACCAAGCGCCAGATCATTGCCGTGACCCAGTTGCCTGAGCTTATTCGTCGCGTGCGAGCGCTGGAGAAACAGGTGGCCGAACTCAGCGGGCCAAAGGATTAGAAGCTAGAATCTAGAATTTAGAAGCTTCGGTAGCGGTCCGGCAGCTGCCCTGCTCGTCAACTTAAGGGGTTAGGATCGTGCAGCGAGGACTTGTCCAGGAGGGACTCAGTGAAAGAAGCCCAGTACGAAGTGCTGGGAAATGAAGCAAAAAGACCGTCCGTCCCGCAGGGACGATAGAACGCTCGGCTACTTTCGTCAGGCCCCTGCGGGACTGATTTTCTCTAACCACCAACGACCTTCGCGAGCGCTTCAGTTGACGCGCATGTGCACCTGCCGGAGCGCGACCAAAATGTGTTCCAAGCAGTTCGGCTATCGGCTATTGGTTATCGGCTATCTCCCGGCTTCCATATTCCAAAAACGCGATATCCTCCTGAGACAGCGAAACATCTGCGCACCTGAGGGAATCTTCCAGGTCAGCAATATTCTTTGGCCCAATCAGCGGGAAAACCGGGAAGGGCTGATTTAGCAGATAGCCGAGCACGATCTGGTTCACTGATAATCCGGATTTCTTCTGAAGAACCTGAATACGCTGAAAGCGTTTTCGGTTCTCTGAGTGCTCGAAAAGGGTGCGGACTCGAGCGTCTGGCGCGACCTGATCAAGCCGGCTTTGTTCCAGACGACGAAAATATCCGTTGGCCTGGGTCAGATAAGGAACGGCCCCGAAATTGTGCGCGATATGCCAACGAGCGAAATCTGCGTCGATGTAGGCCCAGGTTGGATCGGCATTCTCAAGGTTTACCTGGCCGAGACTCCACAAGTTCTGGCTGGCGATGAATCCAGGTATTCCTAACCGGAGCACCGCTTGCCGAGCGGCTTCAGCTCGGATTTGGTGCCAATTGGAGAACCCGCTATGTTTGATCTTGCCGGCTTTTCGGAAAGTTTCGAGTGCGAGTAGGATCTCTTCCACCGGTACTACTGGAGCATCGCGGTGGACCCAATAAATATCGATACAATCAACGCCTAACCGACGAAGACTGGAATCTAGATCCGATTCGATTTCGCGCTTGGACAATCGCGGAACGTCCATCGATTCCAGCTTCGGATGAGCGCCCTTGGTCGAAATAATGAGTGTATCGCGCGAACCGCGTTGACCTAGCCAATCGCCAATTAACTGTTCACTTTGATGCTCGCCCCCTGGGATCCAGCCAGCGTATACTTCAGCGGTATCGATAAAATTACCGCCCGACTCGACATACCGATCCAAGATTTGCATCGACAGTTTGCGGTCGATCGTGCTTCCGAAATAGTCAGTTCCAAGACCGATCACTGACGCCTGAAGATCTGTTCGGGGAAGCGGTTTTATTTGCATGTAAACCTCTGAAGCAAAAGTCGTCAGTAATCAATTTTCTTACGATAGCGTTATCGGTAAAAAAGCGTCTCGAGCGTTTATGTGGGTCAGCAAAAGTATTCACCGAATTGGACGGTTTCGCCGCCGCACCCTGCTTTTTCTTGCAGCGCTGGGACCCGGCATCATTACGATGATTGCTGACAACGACGCTGGCGGCATTTCAACGTACGCACAAACCGGCGCAAAGACCGGATTCGGTCTACTCTGGGCGTTTATTATCCTGGTGCCGATGGCTTACTACGTTCAAGAGATGACAGTACGCCTGGGTACGGTGACCAAGCGCGGTCATGCCGAGGCTATCTTTGACGGTTTCGGCAAATTTTGGGGCTGGTTTTCGATTTTTGACCTCGCGCTGATCAATTGGCTTACGCTGGTCACGGAATACATCGGGATGACTCAGGCCTTGCGCCTGTTCAATATTCCGGAGTGGGTCACGTTTCTCGCTGTCACACTGCTATTGTTAGGAATAGTGATTACCGGTCGCTATTGGACATTTGAAAAGCTCACATTTTTCTTCTGCCTCTTTAACCTGGTTTATATACCGGCCGCTATATGGGCGATGAACACGGGAAACGTTGTTGAAGGATGGTCAGCTGTCGGAAAGGGTTTCTTCAGTCCTCACTTCACCTTCAGCAATACCTTTACTCCAGTCGCGCTGTTGACGCTGATCATGGCAAACATCGGCACAACCATCACGCCCTGGCAGATCTTTTTTCAGCAGTCTGCGGTGGTAGACAAGGGAATGGATATCGGCGACATCAATGCCGGGAAAATTGATACCTTCATCGGGTCATTGATGACTTGCATCGTGGCGGCCTTTATCATCATCGCCACAGCCGGAGTTTTCCACTTCAATCCCGATCCGGACCCAAAATGGCGGATGGTCGACTCGGCCGCACAAACGGCGGCTGCCATGCCCGAAGTGATGCCAAACGAACACCTGGGACAATGGGCCAAAGTCCTTTTTGCGATTGGGCTCTTTGATGCGGGCCTGCTCGGAGCACTCTGCATCTCGCTGGCTACCAGCTGGGCCTTAGGAGAGGTCTTTGGCTGGGCTCATTCGTTGAACATCAGTGTCCGCGAAGCGCCTTGGTTTTATGTGGCTTACGTGCTCATGCTGATGTCGGCCGGCGTCGTATCCCTGATTGCTTCCGTGGAAATCCAGAACGTCATTACCATTTTTGTACAAGTCGTTGCCGTAACCCTGTTACCCGCAGCATTGACCTTCTTGATTTTGCTTTTGAATGACAAACCGTTGATGGGCGATCACGTCAATACCCGCTGGCAAAATATTGCCAATTGGGGTATCACCAGTTTTGTAATTGTTATCTCGACCGCTTACGGCCTTTCTGTGCTGTTTCCGGAATTATTCGGTTCCCCTCAATGACGTAAATCGAAATGGATACGCCAACATCGCATCCCGAGTCGAAGAGCGGATCTTCCTCGCTTGGCCACGAGGATTACAAACTTTTCTTTTTCTCACAGCTGCTGAAACGGCGGATTTGTGCTGAAAAGTTCAATCAGAAAATCGGTCGAGTGACTGACTTGATCTTTCGGTTGGCCGAGCCGTTTCCTGAGGCGGTCGGAATTTACGTCGAACACAGCATGGGCCGGCCCAACGAGTTCATTCCGTGGGAAAAAGTAATCAAGATTGATGATGACGCGATTTTCATCTCACCGGCTGAGGACGGGAAACCGTATTCGTCGTTCGTTGATCAAAAAGGTTGGATTCTACTGGGCGAACACTTCATCGGTCGCACGATTTTAGATATGGATGGACGCCAGACCGAAGTCGTCAATGATGTCCAACTGCTCTATTCGAAAGGTCGGATGATCATCGTCCATGTGGACACTTCGTTTAACGGCTTTCTTCGTAAATGGGGTCTTGAGCGGTTCAAATGGTCCAACGACCAACTCATTGCCTGGCGATATGTACAGCCGCTCTCCCTCGAAGATATCGGCGCGACGGATGCTGTTTCCCTTTCCATTACCAGAGATCAGATCAGGGAATTGCCGGGCGAAGACCTTGCTGACGCCATTGAGACTCTACCGGGAGAAGTGCAACATGCGGTCTTCTCCGTTCTCGATTCCGAAAAGGCCGCCGAAGTACTGGTCGAAGCCGAGCCGCGCGCGCAGCGGCAGCTCATTGCCAATGTCCGGCGCGAACGTGCCCGGACCATTCTATCGGAGATGTCGATTCCGCAACTGGCGGATCTATTCTCAGTCCTGCCGCACGATCAGATGATGAAGATGATGGAACTGTTGCCGGAGGACCAAGCCACGCGAATCAAAGCAATCATCTCGGACTTGGAGTGCACCGCAGATGCGCTGATGTCCTCTGATTTTGTCAGAGCGAAGAAGTCTAATTCCGTCGTGCAGGTCTTGAAAGAAATCCGTGGTTCCCGGCGTGAACCTCACAGCCTTTCCTATGTTTACCTTCTCGATGACGAACGGACGCTGCTCGGCGTCGTGGACCTTCGGGAGATTGTTCTTGCTGCCGACACGATGCTGCTGGGCGATATGATGGTATCACCGGTGGTTTCTGCTCAACAGGATGATACGCGTGAGGACTTGGCTGAGTTGTTTGCCCGGTATCAATTTCATCTGATCCCGGTCGTTGACGAGCACGATCGCATGCTGGGAGTGGTTTACTATCGCGATATAATGAAAGGGCTCGTCACGCGCGCGAGAAGCTGATTATGCCACGCATTAAGATGACTCGCACCGTGAGGATCGCACTTTGGGCGCTACGGATTTATCTGCTCGTACTTCTCACTCTGATCGCCGTCAAATTCATCAGAGTATTTTCTTCTCCCGCGGATCCAGCGCCTTCGCCCTCCGCGCACGCCGTCAGTCACTGATATCAGCGGCGACTGTCCGATTAGCTCGCCGGCTCGATGCGAGCTCAAGACGTCCCCGGGGTTGTGAGCGTCAAACCGCCAGAAATCGCAGTCGCCATCGCGACGTTCGCGACCAAACGATGATCGAGCATTCCGAAGCGACGAGTCCACGCAACTCGCTGCCGAGCCTGGCACACCCAATGCTAGGTTGATGCCGGCAACTTACCGGCGGTCAATGCTCTTCGAATCTTATCACTGCTTCACGCCCCAAGATTTTGTGTTCAAAATTGCTCAGACTCAGCTTGAACTCGAAGGCTACTGGGCGCTGCGTCGTGCCATTTTCTGCCAGGAACAAGGGATCTTCCAGGAGTCTGATCGGGATACGGTGGACGAGCGGGCAATTCCGATTGTCTGCGCGTCGCTAGTTGCTGGCATGGAAGACTTAGTGGTAGGCATGGTTCGTATCGACGAGCGAGAGCCTGGCCTCTGGTATGGCAGCCGGCTGGGAGTTGCCGAAGAGTTTCGCAGCATTAAAAAGTTGAGCCCCGGAGTAGCGGTACGAAATCATCAGCCGGTCTATCGCGGCCTCGGAGCTCTCGGCGCTGGTCTTATCTATAAAGCCGTTTCAACCGCGCACGCGCTGGGATGCCGGGAATTCCTCGCCGCGGTTCAACATCAGAACGCGCGTTTTTTCCAGCGACTCCATTGGGAGCCGATGGGCGAACTCGAGCTATTCGGCTTAGCCCATGTGAAGATGCGTGCGGACCTAAACTATTACCTGCCGGCAGCGAATGTATTCTGATTCGAGATGGATGATGATCACGCGACAATCAATCGACTGCTTTCATTTCTCGAGACGAACGCAGCGGTAGCTGCTAAGGCGACGATCCAGCAATCGTATCGACCAGCACACGCTCTCGCCGGCAACATTCGGGTCGGCGACGATTGCGCTGCGATTCCAGACGAAGACGGCTTTCTCCTGTTTGCGGCGGAAGGAATGCTAGAGTCTTTCGTGGCGAACGATCCATGGTTCGCCGGTTATTCCGCGGTGATGGTTAATCTCAGTGACGTCGCAGCGATGGGCGGTCGGCCACTCGCCATCGTCGATGTGCTTTGGACGCCAAATCTGCCGGAATCCGCAAACATTTGGGACGGTATGGCTGCCGCCTGCCGCGCGTATGACGTGCCGATTGTGGGAGGACATACAACCGTGACTGGCACGGGCAGCGTCTTTCTCGCTGCCGCAGTGCTGGGCAGGGCGCGGAAACTGATCACCAGCTTCGATGCGCGACCCGCCGACGACCTCTTGATGGTCGTGGATTTGCGCGGCGGCTATCGCGGAGAGCAGCCGTTCTGGAACGCAAGCGTCGGCGCTCCGGGGCAACGACTTCGAGACGATCTGCGGTTACTGCCGATCCTGGCCGAGGCAGGTTGGTGCCGCGCCGGAAAGGACATTAGCAATGGAGGCATCGTCGGAACGCTGAGCATGCTCCTCGAATGTTCTAAGATTGGCGCCGAACTTTGGCTGGACCGGCTGCCGCGACCGACCGATGTCTCGCTCGAGCGTTGGCTGATCTCATTCCCAAGTTTTGGCTATTTGCTCAGTGTAGCTCGAGAACATTCTGAAAAGACGATCGCTCTATTCGAGGAGCGCGGGATCGCGTGCGCACGCGTCGGACAAATGACTGCTTCACCGTCGATGATTCTGTCCTACGGCTCTGCCCGCGAAATTTTCCGGCCAAAGATTTAGCTCGCGGAGCTCCCGGCGTTCTCGGCATTTCCTGGCCAATGGGGGCAGCGTCGATCCGTCCCGCCAAAATCCTTTGATCAACACCTCCTTCGGGCAAGAACCTGCGCCGGTCAGATTCGCGTTCAATTTTTCCACGACCAGATCGAGCGCTGCTGAGCCGACCGCGGACAGATTGCCGTCGATACCGGCGGCTGCGCCCATTTCGTCCGATGTCCGATAGAGATAAGCAACGCCAACGTCATCGGGAACCAGGAGTCCTCGTTTCGCGAGGAACCGGCGAACGGGCACTTTGTAAACCAGCAACGAGTCCGGTCGATTCGCGTCAAGCCACGCATAGAACTTCGCGCGATCTTCTCCGTCGTTTGGGATATACGGTTCGCAACGATCGCACACCGGAAGCTGAAGCTGCCAATCGAGAAAGGCGCCCGACCAGAGGTGGTTAGAGATTTGATTGTTGAGATCCGGCACGACGAGCGCGGGCCGTCGATAACCGAGCTGACGCATATGCTCAAGCGCAAGCTGCACGTTGTAAAACCCATGAAAATTTGCCCGATCGACAACGGTCGACCGAAAATAGGCGCTTAAACCCGCCACCGCAAAACCCTCAGTGCGGAATGATGAGTGAGGATCTTCGTCCCGCGAGAATCCTAAGAGAACGCCACGGATTCCGCGCGCCCGTAACGTTGCGATCAGCCGATTCGCGTTGCCATCGTACTCGGCAAAGGGAAAAATCTCGATACGAAATCCGAGCGCGGTTGCGCGCGCAACGATGCCTTCATACTCCCAACGACACACATCCTTAGCGCGCCAACTCTCGCGTCCGCCATAGTTAGTGACCAGCGCGATGACATCCACTTCTCCGCCGCCGCCGCGCCGTCGACGACTTGCCATCAGCGCACTGATCAAGGGATTGGGTCGATAGCCGGTATTTTTGGCGAGAGTTTCGACACGCTGTCGCATCTGCGCGCTGATCCGCGGATCACCACGCAAAGCGCGCGAAACGGTGGAAGAAGCCACGCCGAGTTCTTGGGCGATTTCCGCCATCCGCGTTGTCCGAATTTGCTGCACGAGTATTCTTTTGGCCAGGAGTGATCGCGTTCCGCCGATCCGCAGCCGCCGCTGATCTAAACCCCATCTAAAGCTGTAGGCATTAACCGTGCCGGGGTTGCGCAACGATATGCGCAACAAAGATGGCCCAACGAACGAAGCAGGGTTCACCTGATGCTCTCTGGCTTCGTCGTCGGAGAAGCAACTGCTTCGCCCCCGAAAACTGAATCGCCCCGAAACCAGATCATTCCATGCCAACCGTTGAAAAAGAATTAAACAAGAAAGGCGACTTTCTCGTAGATTACGAAGAGAAGGTCTTCCCCGATATCAAAGCCGATCCCGGCGAAAAAGCGCTCGTGACCTTCCATACCGTTGCGTTCGAAGGCTCAATCTCCATCGTAAACACGCTGACCGCTACGCGGTTGCAGCGGAAAGGATACGAGACTTCGATCCTTTTGTATGGACCCGGGGTGACGATGGGTTTCCAACGAGGCTTCCCAACCCTCGGAGACGAGGCTTTTCCCGGTCATCTTTTCGTGAATCAGCGTCTGGAGACATTTATGAAGGAGGGCGGCAAAGTCTATGGATGCCGATTCTCTACCCAGGCACTCTATGGTCAGACCGAGAAAGCCTTTATTGCGGGTATTCGGCCGATCTCTCCGCTCGATGTGCTCGATATCATCTTGATGCACAAGAAGGCGGGTGCCGTGATTATCGACTCATGGACCGTGTAATAGCATGAAACGGCTCAAGGCGGCTGCAGTCCAGATCGCTCCCGACCTTTTTGGCAGCGGCACGGTTGATCGCGTATGCGACGCGATTGCCGAAGCTGCGGCCAAAGGTGTGGAGTTGGCCGTCTTCCCGGAAACGCTCATTCCTTATTATCCGTACTTTTCGTTTGTCGTCCCGCCGGTGCTTACTGGCAAAGAACATCTCCGGCTCTATGAGCAGGCGGTAGAGGTTCCCGGTCCGGTAACCGCCCGGCTTGCGGCATCAGCGAAGGACGCGCGAATGGTTCTGGTGGTCGGAGTCAATGAGCGCGACGGTGGGACTCTCTACAATACTCAATTGGTTTTTGATTCGGATGGTTCGCTCGTCTTGAGGCGGCGCAAAATTACGCCTAGCTATCATGAGCGAATGATTTGGGGACAAGGTGACGGCAGCGGATTTCGAACCGTAAATACAGCGGTCGGCCGCGTCGGCGCGCTGGCTTGTTGGGAGCACTACAACCCGCTCGCTCGCTTTGCACTGATGGAAGGACGCGAAGAGATACACTGCGCCCAATTTCCCGGATCGATGGTCGGACAGATTTTCGCGGATCAGATCGCCGCGACTATTCGCCATCACGCCCTGGAGTCTGGCTGTTTTGTCGTTAATTCAACCGGCTGGCTCACGGACGATCAAATCGCTTCGATTACTCCAGATACGAAACTGCAGGGAGCGCTTCGCGGCGGCTGCTATTCGGCGATCATCTCGCCAGAGGGTGTGCCGCTATGCGATCCGATTATCGCTGGCGAAGGGATGGCCATCGCAGAACTCGATCCTTCCCTGGTGACCAAACGCAAACGAATGCTCGATTCAGTTGGTCATTATGCGCGTCCTGATATTTTTTCACTCCTGATCGACCGTGAGCCACGAGTGAACGTGAAGGCGAAGGCTCCGTCATCCCCAGAAAGTCCCCTCGAGAATAGAGCGTTCAATTCTGAAAGTCCCCAAAGCGATGATGCTGGATTTCCAAACAGCCCTGCTCACGAAGAAGCAGTTCCTACTCTCTGAACTGCAAACGCACGGTCTCAGGTTAGTCGATCTGAGCGTTGGCGTTTCCAGCCGCATCGGCGGTGCCGGTCCGACCGATCATAAGGCGGTCACGGTGCTGGGCACGACGATCATGGTACCGGTGCACACCCGTGCGGCCGCCCATTCGCCCTATGTTGCGGCACCTCCGGACAACCGCGGGATTTCGGTCTTGCGCGAAGTTGATCGAGTCGTCTGCGAAATTTCGTTTCCACCGCAGCCCAGATTCTATGCGTTATCGACCCAGGACGGCGTACCATATTGGAAAATCGCGCAGCTGCATTCTCGGGACACGCTTGCGACCACTGTGCTCCAGACCTGTGTTCGTTACGGAAACAGTGCGACGAAGTGTCAATTCTGCGCAATTGGCGAATCGTTGCGAGCTGGACGAACCATTGCTAAAAAGACTCCGGAACAGCTGGCCGAAGTGGCGGCTGCCGCGCAGCACCTTGATTCCGTCCAAAATGTGGTGATGACTACGGGAACGCCTCCCACGGAAGATCGAGGCGCGGCCGTACTCGCGGAGAGCGCGCTCGCCATTAAGGCGCGTACCGGTCTGCCAATTCAGGGACAATGTGAGCCACCCTCTGATTTTGCTTGGTTCGGGCGATTGCGTTCAGCCGGTATCGATTCGCTCGGTATGCATCTCGAAGCTTGGGATGAAGACGTCCGCCGCCGCATCATGCCGGGCAAAGCGGAAGTCTCGGTTAGCTTCTACCTGGAAGCATTCGCGGCCGCGGTCGCGGTATTTGGCCGGGGCCAGGTGAGTACCTATTTGCTGGCCGGCCTTGGCGACAGTATTGAGGGACTACTCGAGGCCGCGGAACGCTTGGTTCAAATCGGGGTCTATCCCTTCGTGGTGCCATTTGTTCCGGTAAATGGAACGCCGCTGGCCGACCGTCATCCGCCTTCGGCTGAGTTTATGCGCCGCGTGCTTCAGCCACTGGGCAGTTGGCTCGCGCAAGCCGGCCTGACTTCCAACACCGTGAAGGCGGGCTGTGCCAAATGTGCCGCTTGCTCGACCCTTTCCACCTTCGAAAGACAAACCGTCGAAGAAAACTAATCGCGAGCTATGCCCGAAGTCATCTTTACTATTCAGCTCCCGGATGGCTCGACCAAGGAATGCTACTCGCCATCAAGTGTCGTGTGTCGCTACTTCGCAGCGGGCGACGAAATGCTGGTAGCCGAGTTTCTAGCGCGGAGTCGTGAAGCTTTCGCTGCAGCTTCGGAACGTGTTCGCGTGAAATTCGGTTTCTCGTGCAGCTCGGCCTCCGCCGAAATGGCGGAGATCGAGCAATGGACGAGCACGCTGCCGGGCAATTCAACTCTGCGCGTCCTCCGTATTTAAAGAGTTGCCAAAAAATACTTTACCCAATGATTCGCGAACCACACTGCAATTAGCCAATGCACGACGCATCCGCCAGCGAACGCTCAACCGATCTGCATTATCCCGTCATCGTTGTTGGTGGTGGCCAGGCCGGACTGGCAATGAGCTATTGCCTGAAAGAACGGGGTATCGATCATCTCATCTTTGAAAAGCGCCGACTGGGCGAAGCTTGGCGATCGAAACGGTGGGACAGTTTTTGTCTGGTGACACCGAATTGGCAATGCCAGCTTCCCGGATTCGACTATTACGGAAATGATCCTCACGGCTTTATGGCCAAGGAAGAAATCGTTCAGTACCTCGAGGCCTACGCACGATCTTTCACTCCACCCCTTAAGGAAGGGATTCTGGTATCAAATCTTCGGGCCGACGACTCTGGAGCATTTGCGATAAAAACGAGCCGAGGAGACTACTTTGCCGACCAAGTTGTGGTCGCTACCGGGGGGTATCACGTCGAAACAATTCCTCGAATTGCTGAGCGCTTTCCACCGACCGTGAAGCAACTGCATTCCGCAGAGTACAGAAATCCGGGATCATTGCCCGCCGGAGAGGTGCTGGTGATCGGCTCCGGTCAATCTGGCTGCCAAATAGCAGAGGATCTCCATCTGGCCGGTCGTCAGGTGCATCTCTGCGTCGGCGGCGCTCCTCGAACCGCGCGCCGGTATCGCGGTAAAGACGTGGTCGATTGGTTGCACCAAATGGGCTATTACAACATGCCGGTAAATGAGCATCCATTGAAGGAGCGGGTTCGCGCGAAAGCCAACCATTATGTAACCGGTCGCGACGGCGGACGCGACATCGACCTCCGCAAGTTCGCGCTCGAAGGGATGAAGCTCTATGGACGGCTACAGCATGTTCGCGGGAACATTTTACGGTTCGCGGACGATCTGAAACAAAACCTGGATCAAGCGGATTCAGTTGCCGAAAGCATTAAGACAACGATCGATAAATATATCGAAGCCAACCAACTCGTCGCGCCGCTGGAGCCGCGCTACCAGTCGTTGTGGGAACCGACAAATCCGTCGCTGGAACTAGACTACGTCGAAGCAAAGATCGGCGTGATCATTTGGTCGGTAGGCTTTCGCACCGACTATAGTTGGATTGAAATTCCAATCTTCGATGGGAAAGGGTATCCGAGTCACCGACGCGGAGTTACCTCCGTCCCAGGTATCTATTTTATTGGTCTCCCGTGGCAATACACCTGGGGCTCCGGGCGCTTCTCCGGAGTTGCTCAAGATGCCCGGTTCCTGGCCGACTGCATTGAAGCAAGGCATTCCGACTCGATGCCGAAAACAGGCAAGCTCCTTAACGAGCTAGCCCTCGGCTCTTAGGCACGCCAAAGTAGTCGCAGCTTCCAGCTGCGAAAGAGGTGCGCCGCTGGAAGCTGCGGCTACGGTGCACCTTGCAGTCTTTAACCGGGAACGACAATTCATTCGGCCAGAAGGCCAAAGCGTTTGTCCGAAAATGATGTTATTGAGACACGACACATTGGGATAAAGGAAATATCGTGGCGCGATAGATATGTTTGAATGTTTGGATCGCCCGATTGTCTAAGGAGGGTGTTTCCAGCAGCGGAAATGAGAGGCCTGGCTGGTCAGGCGTCGAGGAGATATCATCATGTTGTACAAATCACTCAAAGTCAGTCTAGCGGGACTGGTGATAATCTGTAGTTTCACCGTTGCAGCTATAGCGGCGGCAACTGTGAACAAAGAGACAATGACCAACAATGAGCGGGTCGCCGGGCTTAGGGTGACCAAGGAGATATTTGGCAAAATGCCAGATGGCGCACCGGTGGCAAAATACGTTCTGACCAATATCCATGAGGTGCGGGTGGGGATCCTGACGTATGGCGGCATCATACAGTCCGTCGTCGTACCGGATAAAAACGGAAAGCTGCAAGATGTGGCGTTGGGTTTCGACAATTTGGACCAATACATCAAGGAGAGTCCATACTTTGGCGCGATTATAGGGCGCTACGGTAATCGCATTGCCAAGGGCCAGTTTAAGTTGGAAGGGAAACAATATCAGGTTCCGACCAACGATGGGCCAAATGCCCTGCACGGTGGGTCAAAGGGCTTCGACAAGGAGGTCTGGGCTGCATCGCCGATCGAGGGTTCAAACTGGGTTGGTGTTGAGCTGGTGTATCTGTCGCCGGACGGCCAGATGGGTTTTCCGGGTGGCCTGGAAGTGACAGTCCGATATACGCTCGACAACGACAACGAACTGGCGATTCATTACTCCGCCGTGACCGACGGGGATACGATCGTTAATCTGACCAATCATACCTACTTCAACCTGGCCGGCGCCGGCAATGGCAACGTGCTCGATCAAGTAGCCATGATAAATGCCAATGAGTTCACTCCGGTCGATAACACGCTGATTCCCACCGGTGAAATACGAGACGTAAAAGGTACGCCGCTTGATTTCACCAAGCCGATCGCAATCGGTGCGAAGATTCATTCCAAGAACGATCTACTCAAGAATGCTGAACCCAAACAAGGCGGATACGACTTCAACTGGATATTGAACAATCCGGGCGATAGGAACGCCCTAGCAGCTCGAGTGACCGATCCGGAATCGGGTCGCACTGTGGAGATGTATACCACCGAGCCGGCCGTGCAATTCTACACAGGCAATTTTCTGGATGGGACATTAAAAGGCAAGAACGGGTTGACCTACGAACACTGGGGGGCGTTTACCCTGGAGGCGCAACATTATCCGGACTCGCCCAATCACATAAACTTCCCGAGCACAGAGCTCAGGCCAGGCGAGAAGTACACTCAGACAACGATCTACAAATTCCTGCCTATGTGAACTATTGTCGCGTCGAGCCAAGCATGGTTTCGGCGCGACAGCCGCTGAGGAGCTCATGAACCCGTCCTCCAAGAGTTTCGCGGCGCCGCGAAAGCGCTCGTCTATTTGCGATACCCGACGGTAGCTAGCAAGCGGCATTTGGTGCCTTACCAAGGAGCCAAAAAGGCGGTCAGTCTCTTGAAATGCGGCAATGCACGATAAAACGGCAGTTTTTGGCCCTGACGGTTCTGTGCCTTTGGCCGTTGCATCTATGTGCCTGGACAAATGGTCAACTTTTGATCTGGATGGACAGCGAGCCAGCAATAGGCCTCCGGCCGATCGCGAAGAAGTTTGCGAACGACTTGGGAATCAAAGTCACAATCGAAACACCGGTAAACATTGTCGATAATTTCACGCTCGCCGCTCAAGCCGGTCAGGGTCCCGACATCGTGATATGGGCGCATGACAAGGTTGGAGAATGGGCCGATAGCGGCTTGATTGCTCCCGTTAAGTTGTCTTCAGAATTGGTTCGCAAACTCTATCCGCAAGCCTGGGAGGCTGTGCGACACCGTGACGCCACTTGGGGTTATCCGATCGCGCTGGAAACGATAACGCTTATTTACAACAAAAGGCTTCTCGTCGGCAGCGCACCGACGGATCTCTCGCAGCTGGTGTCAATCAACCGGTTGATTCAAACTAAGCATCCGGGCGCGAGAACGATTCTCTGGGACTACAAGAGCGCCTACTACTCTTGGGGCATCCTGGCTAGCGCGGGAGGGTACGTTTTCAAGAGGCGCCGCACAAACTACGACGTAAAGGATATCGGCGTGGCAACCGCGGGAGCGGTTGAAGGACTTTCGAAGATTGTCGCGTTAGTTCGAAATGGTATCCTCCCAATAGGGCCGGTAAACGGCGAAGGGGAGGAGCTGATGGCAGAGGGCAAGTTAGCGATGACGATCTCAGGGCCATGGGACTGGCCGAACCTGATCGAAAGCGGAATCGATTTTGGATTGGCTCCAATCCCGGGCATAGACGGGAGGTTAGGGCGTCCCTTTGTCGGGGTCACGCTCGCATATCTTAGTCGGTCGAGCCCGAATCAAGACCTGGCTAAAGAATTCCTGGAGCATTACCTCCTGACTGATGATGGACTCGGCGCGATAAATCGGGCAAAACCGATCGGCATTCCGGCGCTGATCTCATCGTACGAAAAGCTTGCACCAAGCGACATTCGTTTGCGGCAATTAAAGGTGGCAGTGGATCTTGGCCAGGTCATGCCGAACATCCCGCAAATGGGCCGCTTCTTTAACGCAGTTGGAACAGCCCTGCAAATTGCGACCGATGGTCAAGCGTCCGCCGGGGAAGCACTCCGAGAAGCCGCGATGAACATGTGAGGGGGAGCAGGAGTTGCGCATTGGAACGGCAACAGTGAAGACATATCGCATGAGGACATAACACTTGCTTGAGCAGGCCGAGCTTAACCTTATCCAAACGATTAAATGCCCGCTACCTCCCGACGAGTTTCGCCGCGGCTCACTAAAGCCGAGTACGGACTGCTCGCAGCATTCCGCTATCGCTTTCGGCGTTTTTCATTCCGTCAGCAGCTCAAAAGCATGGGTCCACCGGTTTTTCTGGAATCCCGGGATGCACCAAAGCATACAGAGCGGTTCGATTGCACGAGCCGAGATGATGGTTCCACAATCGAACGGTTCCCATCCAAATTGCTCGATAGCATCTGACACTGTGGCCTTTGCTTCCACGTGGTTTCCGCAAATGAACATGGTTGGGATGCCCTGTTTGTACTGCGGATTGATCATTCGAGCGGCACCAACGCTGTTAAAGGCCTTTACGACGTATGCGCCGGGAATTTTCGCTTGAATCTTCTCTGCCAGCGATTCGTTAGGCCCGGTGGTGAATTGCAGTACTCCGTCGACCGGCGGATGATCTGACAACGGGTTAGTTGCATCAATTACCGGTTTTGCGGTGAAGCTGTTGGGGCCGGCTAGATCGATCACGTTTTCCACCACGCTGCCGAGCGTTGCCAGCACGATCAACTCCCCGAATCTCGCTGTCTCTTCGAAGGTCCCGGCTGTTGCCCCAGGTATGTCCTGGACCCATTTTTGCACGTCCGGCTTTTTCGGATCGCGAGTGCCAAGCATGACTTGATGGGCATGTTTGAGAAATCCCGCGCCAAGTGTTTGCCCCACAGTCCCAGATCCTAAGACTCCGACTTTCATTCGATCATTCTCTCTGCGGTTATCCAAAAGCGCAAAGGGCAGAATAGGAGAGCCAGTGATCAGTAATCACTTCTCCAGGAATAGGGCTGCCGGAAAAAGGTCGAGCTATGAGCGGTAGACTTTCTATCGGTCTTCAAGGGAAAAATAGTTGGGGTTAGGATTTTTGAAGCTGAAAGATCCAGGAGCCGTGTTGGAGTTGATTGCGGTGATGGAGCTCGGCATTGTAAGGGGTTCGATCGATCCACATTTTGTA
>DATNNZ010000350.1:0-41001 GCA_035601575.1 Chthoniobacterales bacterium | reverse complement strand
CTCGTCGCCCGACGTCAAGATCGCCTGAAAACACTCGAGCTGGAGCTGAAGCTGATCAATCCGGAGCTGGAAATCTTCATTCAACAGGTTGATCTGCAAAATGAGGAAGATGTTAGCCGTTTTTGCGATTGGTTGGAAGAGAGCGGGCTGACCGTCGATGTGCTTATTAATAATGCCGGATTGGGAGACTACGGGAAATTCGGTGACGCCGATTGGCAGCGGATTCGCGCGATGCTGCAAGTGAATATGGTAGCACTCACGTACTTGACCTATCGTATTTTACCTGCCATGCGAAAGGGAGGCGGTGGCGCTATACTCAACGTTAGCTCGATCGCAGGCTTTGTGCCGATGCCTAACGGCGCGGTCTACGCAGCGACCAAAGCTTATGTAACGAGCTTTAGTGAAGCGCTGCGAGCAGAGCTACGGGCGCTGAATATTTCGGTCACCGTGCTTTGTCCAGGCCCGGTACCGACCGAGTTTCAAGAGGTAGCTGCCCGCACTTCTGACCAGGAAACGATCTCAGTCAACCTGCTGACCGTGCCGGTACAGGAAGTAGTAAGAGAAGCGCTGACCGCGGTAACCCGCCATCGGGCTCGAGTCGTCCCAGGAATGATGGTGCAAGTTGCGGCGACGGCGATCCTGTTTGTCCCAATGTTTCTCAAGCGCCTATTTTTTGATTTCCAGAGTTTGCGCGAAAGCGAGTACGCTCCTCCCAGGTCTCTCGATTTCGAGCCGTCGCAAACTGGGCATTAACCAATGCTGACTCAGTATTATTATATTTTTTTTGGCATTATCGCGATAGTTGGAGGAGCAATGGGCTACGCCCGAGCCAAAAGCATTCCGTCGGTTGTCGCCGGAGGCATTTCGGGTGGATTACTAATTCTGGCGGGACTGATCGGACCAAGTGGCGCCGCCCACTGGCTCGCCCTGATCGTCTCCTTGCTTCTGCTGGCTTATTTCGGGTCATCTTACCTGCGCAAACGCAAAGCGATGCCAGCCGTTCCGATGATTTTGCTAAGTCTGATCTGCATAGTTTTGACCGCGGTGCATTGGTTCAAGTAATTCATGGTCCATGCGACCCCGCCGGCCGCGTTTTCAAATCGCCCTCGTTGCTTTGATGACATCCCTTCTTCTCTCGGGATGCCCAGGACCGCGCTTTTCTAACGTCAACCTGCAAACGCCAACTCCGACTCCCACGCCGTCCCCGACTCCAATTCCCATGCCATTGCCGGAGACATACGTCCCTTACTCTCACAAGGAGGTGGCAAAACTCTTTAACGGATTTGAGATTCATTCCAAGGTTGATACAGACACCGGAGCACCGGCTTGGCTGGAACGGAGGGCACCAGAATCCTATGTCCTTGATCTCGATGTACGCGTTCGGGTGCCTCAGGCCGCGCAAACGATCGAGCAAATAGCTCAAGCCGACGCACAACTTCCTACCCTGCTGCCGGGCTTGGTCTCTTTGTTGGGTGCAAGCAGAGTTTCCAATTTCTATCACGGTCTGTACCAACTGAAGATCGATTCGCTTAGCCGCACGTTGAACCGCTTGGATCAATTGCTTTCGCGACACAATTTCTTTGACTGCAACACGATTCTAGAATTGACCGACCCCAAGACTTCACGGAAAGCGCTGCTCATCCAAAGTGACATGGATGTAAATGCAGACGGTTCAGATGCCGATCGCTCGAATGATGTCGACGGTTCAACGAGCAACTTCCAACCTTACACCAGTTACCGTTGGCCAAAACGCTCCGACAAGCCGAGCCAATTCATCCCGGAACGTGAGCAGAAGTTAAAGCAGGCAGAGACGGAATTCGATCAAAAGAACACGGCTCCGGAGCGGAAGAAAGCGCTCAAGGAACAGATCGAGGAGCTCAATCGCGAGATTTCCGACCTCAAAAGGTACAGTTTCCTGATTTCGAAAGCGGACCCCTTCGTAGTTTTGCCAGGATTTATGTTGCGGCAAGGGAATCATCCGTTTCTACCGAAGTTCGGCGACTACGTTGTCGTTATTTACGGCGGGAAACTTTATCCCGCGATCATAGGAGACGCGGGACCCTCTTATAAGGTGGGCGAAGCGTCTCTAAGATTGGCCACTCAGATCGACACCAAAGCTAACGCTTACAACCGTCCCTCCAGCGATCTCAACATCACTTACCTGGTGTTTCCGGGAAGCGCTGAAAGCCAACCGGGACCGCCCGATCTCCCCAAAATGCACGACCGATGCGCGGAACTCTTGAATGAGATTGGGGGGTACACCGGAGAACTTTGGCAATGGCAAGATATCCTCGCAACACCCACTCCGTCGCCGAGTCCAACAGGAACGCCAACAACGCCGGGAACGTCTCCGTCGGCATCACCAATGGCCTCCACTACACCTAGCGCCTTGCCGAGTCCAACCATTTCGCCGTCGAGTCCTTCCGCTTCGCCAAAGAGCGCCGCGCATCAGGTACCGCGCAAGCGCCCGGAAAAGGAAGAAGCGCCCAAAGGGGATTGAGCGCTGATCAGTAATCAGTAATTCACCCTACCCGTTCCGCAATCGGCAATCCGCGATCCGCGCTTGATCTGACTTCCGTATTCGGCCTTTCCTTTCGAACGTAATTTGTTAAGTTACATTTAGAATTGATGAAAAGTTGCCGGTTCTCGTTTGCGGTCCATGTGATGGCGGTTTTGGCGGTTGAAGAAGGCGAATGCTGCTCATCATCTCGGCTGGCCGAGACGGTGAACACCAATCCGGTCGTTATCCGTCGTTTATTGCTCGAATTGCACCATGCCGGCTTGGTCAGGACTCGGCGTGGACCCCAAGGTGGCGCCGTGTTGTCTCGCCGACCCGATCGAATTAATCTGCTGCAGATCCAAGCCGCAGTCGACCCGCAAGAACTCTTTGGACTACACCCCAATCCGCCGTCGAGCGAGTGTCCGGTCGGCCGTCGAATTGGCGACGTGATGGGATATATTCAGCGTCGAGCAACTCGCTCTTATACTCAGGAGTTGCGCCGGATTACTCTCCAGGATGTCGTGCAGCGTTTAACGGCACCGTAGTCAGCTGTTGGGAAGCTAGCTCGACCACTCCACTAGCCTGCAAATTTCACGGTGCCATATGCGTTTCATCGATTTATTGAGGACTAGAGTGATGGCTGCCCGGGGAACGACCGGCTAAAGAATATTTGCTTTGTAACAGACTCGGTTACACAGTATCTGATTTAACACCAGATCGTATGCTTGCTGAATTTGAACCAATCTGGACCCCCGTTTTCTCGGAAAATCCTAACTCTGATCATGCTTCGATCAGACCGGCAGTGTCCACGGGGGACTATACGCTGCTCGATGCCTATTCCCAAACCGTCAGCTCGGTCGTCGAACGAGTATCGCCGGCTGTCGTCAACCTGCGGGTCGAAAACGGAAATCACCGGACTTCTCAGCAAGGAGGCAGCGGATTTGCTATTACACCGGATGGATTCATTTTGACCAATAGCCACGTCGTACGAGGTGCGCGCTCGATTGAAGTGACCATGGCCGACGCAACAACCGCGTCGGGCCACTTGGTGGGCGACGACCCAGACACTGACCTTGCGGTGGTCCGAATGGAGACGAGCCCATCTTCTTTTCTATCTTTTGCTGATTCCAAGAACCTACGGGTCGGACAGATCGCAATCGCCATCGGTAGTCCTTACGGGTTTCAACAAACCGTTACCGCCGGAATTGTCAGCGCGCTGGGACGGTCGATGAGAGCCGAATCAGGTCGTTTGATGGACGACATTCTGCAAACGGATACCGCGCTCAACCCGGGAAACTCAGGAGGCCCCTTAGTCGATTCAACCGGAGCGGTAATCGGAGTGAATACGGCGGTCATTCTTCCGGCCCAGGGCCTCTGTTTTGCCATCGCCTCAAACACTGCTCACTTGGTAGCAGCGTGGTTAATCAAAGAAGGCAAGATCAGACGAAGCTTTCTTGCGATTGCTGGTCAAAACGCTTCCATTCATCCTCGACTGGTTCGTGCTCATCGTCTCGCTCAATCCAATGGCGTTCTGGTGGCCGGAATCGATTCGGGAGGACCGGCTGACGTCGCCGGAGTTGTAGTTGGCGACATCATCATCGCCTTTAAGGGTTCTCCAATTGTATCGATTGACGACCTGCATCGCTTGCTGGTTGGCAACGAGATCGGTAAGCGATCAATACTCACGGTTATCCGGCGTACCGAGATCATCGAATTACCCATAACTCCAAGGGAATTGGATCACAAACCGGTGACGGCTTAAGTCTGAGAACTGGCCGCGATGTAGGCTTGGCGGAGTCACGGTACTCGCCCTACCGATAGGGAACCAGGTCGTCGCCGAATTCCGATTCCTCTACCTCTGAGAATTCGAGTCTCATCCCTGTCGATCGGCGAAACTGCCCAACGAATTTTCGTTGATTGCAACCATCGATCCACCGAAGTGTGAGAGAATGAAAATTGCGATTGGCTCTGATCATGCCGGCTTTCGGTATAAAGAGAAAATCAAAGAGATGTTGAAAGGGGCTGGGCACGAGATTGTTGATTTCGGGACCGATTCCGAAGCGCCGTGCGATTACCCCTTGTTCATCCGTCCGGTTGCGGAAGCAGTCGCCCGCAGCGAAGTGGAGCGAGGAATTGTTCTCGGCGGTTCCGGCAACGGTGAGGCGATTACCGCCAACCGAGTCGTTGGGGTTCGTTGCGGACTATGCTGGAACGAGCAACTCGCGAAGTGGAACCGCGCTCACAACGACGGGAATGTGCTTTCTTTAGGCCAAAGAACCATCTCCGAAGAAGAAGCGTTGCATATTGTTAACGTCTGGCTGGAAACGCCGTTTGAAGGAGGACGGCACATTCATCGCATATATCTGATCGATCATCCGGAGGCGGCCGCAAAATCCAAGACATGACGTTTGAACAGCAGATTCGCGCCGCAGAGGGATATGCGGAACTGGGGATGCCTGGGGAGGCGTTGGCTCATCTCAACGAGATTGCGGCAGAAGATCAGAATCGCCCGGAAGCGCTGAGGATGCGCATCCAAATCGTCCTGCAAATTCGCGATTGGAGGACCGCTTTGGAGTTAAGCCTACGGATGTGCGAGTTATTTCCGGCCGAGAGTTACGGTTTTATCCATGCTGCATTCTGCTTGCACGAGTTCGGCCAGACTGCCCAGGCGAAAGAGAAACTACTGGGTGGACCACCCTCACTCCTGGACGAGCCAATTTACTATTACAATTTAGGTTGTTATGAAGCTGTCCTTGGTAACTTGGATCAAGCCAAGGCGTATTTGCGTGCAAGTTTTCGGTTGAACAAGTCGTTCCGGGACGTCGCTCAACAGGATCCCGACCTTGCGTCGATCCGGGACGAACTTTAGGAAGAAATGCGGAATGCGGATTTCGGAACGCGGAATGAACTTTTGGAATTTACTCGGTGGCCTCCCGTACATTCCGCAATCCGCATTCCGCGTTTCGCATTAGACTTTACTCGTGCAACTCGGCAGATTAATCGATCTCTTTGCAGAGAACTTTCTCCAGTACCAGGAACTCGGAGCATCCGTCTGTATCATCGAAGGGGGCGAACAAAAGCTGAATATCGGCGCCGGGTTCATCGATCGAACACGAACTACACCCTGGACGTCGCAAACACGGGTATTGATCTGGTCAGCCACCAAGGCGCTTGCTTCGGCTTGCCTTCTGCATTGTTGCGAACAAGCGGGAATCGCTCTTGACCGCAGAGTAAGGGACTTCTGGCCAGAATACAGTGTCAATGGCAAGGCAGATACGAAGCTTAGTCACATTCTCTCCCATCAATCTGGCCAACCGGCGCTTCGTCGGCCCGACATTGGGATTCTGGACCACGAAGCAGTGGAGCGAGCGCTGGCCGAACAGGAGCCTTTCTGGAAGCCGGGTGACGCTCACGGCTATCATGCTCGCACCTACGGCTTCCTTGTCGATGAACTCGTCCGCCGAATCTCTTCCGGTGTTACAGTCGCAGAATATTTCCGGGAGACCTTTGGCCAACCGCTTGATCTCGATCTCTGGATTGGCATTCCATCAGAGTTGGTCAACGATGTGGCTCCTATTCAAACACCGAGGCAAAAACGGGAATCCTCATTTGAAGATCCGTTCTATCAAGCTTTGGCCGATCCGACCTCTCTAACGCGGCTGGCATTCACGACTCCGACCGGGCCAATTGCTCCCTCCGCCTTCAACGCGCCAGAACTCCGGATGCATCCATTGCCGTCTCTCGGTGCCATCGGTACCGGTGAATCGTTAGCCCGCTTTTATTACAGAGTTTTGTGTGAACCGCAGTTTCTAAGCTTGGAGTTGCTTTCGGCCCTGGCGAAAACAATTGTGTCTGGTCAGGATCGAGTCCTGCAAATCCCAACGGCTTTTGGACTGGGCTTCATGAAAGATCCGATTTCGCCCGAACACAAAAAACTGCGGAAGATTTTTGGCCCTTGTCCGGCAACCTTCGGGCAACCAGGTGCGGGCGGCAGTCACGCCTTCATTGACCCCGATCGAAAGCTGGCATTTGCGTATGTTATGAACCAAATGGAACCGGGTGTTCTGCCGAATCCAAAATCTATGCGATTGGTTGACCAGCTCTATGCTGACAGCGTTTAGTTACGAATCTTCAATTTGCACTCACGGAATCGGCACCTACGAAATCACCGATCAAATCAATCGATTAGTGGTAAAGAGCGGGGTTAGGACCGGGGTGGCCACTATTCTTATTCAGCATACCAGCGCCAGCCTAATACTCTTTGAGAATGCTGACCCGAGTGCGCGAGCAGACCTTGAACATTTCCTGCGACGTCTAGTACCGGAAAATTCCGCTTACTTTACTCATACTCTGGAAGGGCCGGACGACATGCCTAGCCACATCCGAATGGTGCTGACAAGGTCTTCCGAGAGTATTCCGATAGGGGAGGGCAAGCTGCAACTCGGCATCTGGCAGGGTCTCTTCGTGTACGAGCATCGCCACGATCCGATGCAACGTACGTTGAGCGTGAGCATCATCGGAGAATCCGGATGAGTCTCACTCCCATCGATCCGACGCTCATCCTCTCCGATCTCCATCTCGGCCACCATGCTTCACGTATTCGCGATGCTGAACAGCTTGCTCCAATATTGCGGGAAGCGAAGACCGTCGTACTCAACGGTGATACCGCAGAATTAAGGCATCAGATTGATCGGCCGGTGGGCCGAGGGTTAGCCGCCAATCTCGCTCGAGTCTGTCACTCGTCCGGTGCGAAGGCGATATTTATCAATGGCAACCACGATCCAGTTATATCTCAGATTGATCATCTCGATCTAGCAGAAGGCCAGATGCTGGTTACTCATGGCGACATGCTTTTCCTTGGCATCGCACCCTGGAGCCGCCAAGCTTACGCTTATCGAAAGGTACATCGTCGCGCCCTCGATCAACTCGGCCCGGACGCGCTACTCAATTTCGAGAAACGCCTTCTAGCCACGAAGAGGACCACGCTGAAATTGCAGTTGCTAGAGGAACCTACCACGCAGGGCCAGTTTCGCGGTCTCGGGTTGATCGCACGGCAACTTTGGCCGCCCTTTCGTCCACTCATGATTCTGCATGCCTGGTGGAACACACCGCAGCTTGGCGCCGGCTTACTTCGAGACTTTCGACCAGAGACGCGCTTTCTTCTCATTGGTCATACCCATTATCCGGGATGTTGGAATCGCAGTGGACGCGTGATTATTAACACCGGAAGTTTTGTCTTGAACTTCGGCGCTTGCGCGGCGTTGCTGAGCGACCAGAGTCTCGAGATCCGCAGGATAGATCGTTATCATAAGAATTTCGTTCTCGGAAAACTGCTAAGGGAGTTCGAGATAAGCCAGTAGGGGAAAACCTCTGCGCGGTAGGGCGTGTGCGCAACGGATCGCGAGGCTACTACCCCTCATTAGTCATCCCCCGGTTTGACCGGAAAGCTGCTCGCGAGCGGTTTCGACGAGTTGCGCATAAGTAACCGATGGACGATCACCATGATGATCTGTTTCCAAACGATCAGTCCCTGTTTGATAATCGATCGAAAAGAGGCCAAATCGCGGTGTAAATGATCCCCATTCGTAATTGTCGAACAGGGACCAATGCAGATAACCGATCAACGGTACCTTGCTTTGCGCAATTCGGGTTACTTCCTTTACGTGAAGACGCAGAAACTCACTGCGAGTCATCTTATCGCGGCGCAGTGTCGTCCGATTATCGGTGCGCCGTCGCAGGGCCATGCCATTTTCCGCGAGCAATACCGGCCGATCTCCATAGTCTTTGCTGTAATACTCGCAGAAAAACCGAAGCCCGGCCGGCAAGACACGCCAATCCCACCACTTGCTGGTAATGTTGCTCATCAGCCAAGCTCGGAGGGATTTATTCTTAAATTCGTGGTCCCACCAGACCGGCAATCGAAAGATATGCGCGGCAAATGGATCGTAATAATCGAGACCCAGGAAATCAAAGGTCGATGTTCTCTCTGCCTGGTAAATCTCTTCCACCAGGGTTGCGAAGAACTCCGCATGAAACGTCTTGTAACCAATCCAATTGCTGATCCGCTTTATGAGGTCCCCGAAAAAATAAGGAATATCCTTGTGCAACGGTATGTTCGCTTCGGCAAAAGCCTTTTCGAACTCATGTATTTTGCCGTAGACGTAGTCACGCAATTCCGAAGGTTTCACCCCCCTTTCACGAACCGAGATCAGATCCAGCCAGATTTTGTCGGACCAATACAGATCGCTGCAGTAGTTATTGAAACTCACCATCGGCGGCCCCCAACCCTCACGCTCAGCCAAGTTATGAATCAGGTTATAAGCCTTTACATGGGCTTGGAGGATCTGCCGACAACCTGCGGCAACACTACGCAACCCGGTCGGATGATGTTTTCGCCCCGGGAATTGAGTGCCGAAATAGGTATTCAGCACCAACATGTTAGGCTCATTCACCGTGATATAATATCGAATCGGCTCGACTCCGTGGCGGTCAATGAGCGCGCGATTTATGTGGAGAACTGCTTTCTCTACGTAACGACAAAAATGCTCAACCATCCCCGGCTCCAACCAAGGGTCGGCTCCGAGCCAGGCGGGATGCACAAAATGATGCAGGGTAACAATCGGCTCCATCCCGTGCCGACGACACTCCGATAACATCTCGGCATAACGATCCAGCGCATTTTCATCGAAGGCCGGAGCCGGGCCCGGTTGATCGACGTAGGTTGGTTGCACCCGACTCCATTCGATCCCCAACCGAAATGCATTGAGGCTCATTTTTTCCGCCCGCTCGAAATCTTCCAGATACCGATTCCAAAAATCCGCAGCCATCCCAACGGGAACCACATCGTTTCGACGTTCCGCTGCGGCCCAGTTGGTCTGGGGCTGGCCAGCTCCGTTAAACCCTCCTTCCGACTGGTATGCGGACGTTGCTACGCCCCAAAGGAATTCTTCCATAGCTACCGAAGTTTGTTGTCCTTCTCTCGCGCAGCCGCCAAAATAATTGCTTCAGCATCATCATCGGTAACCTCCAAAGGAGGTAACTCGTCACCGACCAAAGTCTCCGCGATACAACGAGCGGCACCGGGACGGCTCAAGGCAAAAGCGCGTTTGCGCATCTGTTCCAGGCGGTCGGGATCATCCAACAACGTGTCGATTTTGTAGGGGATAGTCGTCATTTCGTTGCATTTCACCGCGACGCCATCTTCCAACAGATGATCACAATTTCTTTCCTCTTGTCCGGGAATCGGGCTAACGATCACCATTGGTAAACCGCAAGTCAGTGCCTCTGCACTGGTCAATCCACCGGGTTTGCCGATAAAGAGATCCGAGATCTTCATGAGATCCGGCATACGGTCGGTGTAGCCAAATACCTTGAACGACTCAGAATCTCTGCCGACGAGGCGCAATACCCGTTCCGTGGTCTCGGCGCTACGACCGCAGACTACCAAAGTTTGCGTTTTGTTGCGCAAATTTCTGAGGCGCTCCACCACAAACTCAGCCGGACCGACTCCCAACGCTCCGGCCGAAAGGAGCAACGTTGGACGAGTGGGATGCAATCCAAAATCGAGTCGAGTGGCTGTCCGGTCGATCGGATATCCGAACTCAGGGTCAATAGGAATTCCCGAAACCGTGATCCGCTCAGGAGGTAACCCCAGCATTTCCAGATGCACCTTCGTTTCTTCGATCGCGACAAAGTACCGATGAAACATCCGGGAAAGCCACATCGCATGAAAATCAAGATCAGTGACTACGATCGAAAGATGGGCATCCAATTGATTCTTTGCGATCAAGTCAGAGATAATACCCGCCGGCATGAAATGCGTGCAGACCGTGATGTGGGGGTCGAACTTACGGATGAATTTCACCAGGGGTCCGGTATTAAGGCGATCCAGCATCAAGCGCATACCGTCGGTCTTCCATGGCTCGTCACTCTGTTTATACCACCAGCCGAGGAAATCCGGAGCCGTCTGAACTAAACGCGCGTAGAGCTTGGAATAAAAATCCCGAAACAATTTGTTCGTGAAATGAAGAGCATCACTATGAATTACTTCCCCAACGTAAGGATTTTCTTTGAATGCCTTTGTCAGTGCTTCTGCTGCGCGCACGTGCCCGGTCCCCGCGCTGGTTGACATTATGAGCACTCGCTTCTTCATCAATGTTTTTACTCGCTATGTATCGAAGTCACTAGCGTTGCACACCAAAATCGTACCCGTGATCGAGATCAAACAAAAAATCGCGGAGTTTACGAGGATTTCCAACTTGTCCGACCTCGCCTCTGGTCGTCTTGTACACTCATTTCCGACCAGTAAGCGGGCGTCGGACAGCTCAAAAAATTTGCCGCTCGATTATTTCTGGGAGTCCCTTTCATTTGACACTCGCGTCGATCGTTTGGACTCTTCGGCTGATTCAGCTTCGCTGGCAAGGCGAGCTTTACGCCTGATCAGATGCAAATTCCGCAAGTAAATCACGGAATTTGGAAGATAGCTGACAATTCCAACCGGGTCTCGGCGAAAAATAAAATAAGCACCCAGCAAAATACTTCCGGCTATACTGAAGTGCCAGAAGGAAACCGGCAGGACGCTCTCGCCGCGTTTTTCGGAAGCAATCCACTGAACAATAAAACGCATCGCAAAAAGCAGCTGTCCGACAAAGCCGAGGATCATCAGATAGCTCCAATCCAAACCAAAAAAACGGTGAAGTTGGCCAAACCAAGTAACCGCGCAGATGAAGTCCTTGCTCATAGCCACCGAGCTTAGCAGACTCCGGAATGCAGAATCCAGGAATCAGGCGCGCGGAACGTCCCCTCTCAAGCGAAAGCGAGGGCTAATTCTGGACCAGTATCGTGCTGTCAGCTTCACTCTAGACCTTCCTGCCGTACCAATCGGCTTACTTCTGCTGTCAGCTCGCGTACGGTTTCAACCGCTTCTCTTCGGAGTACGCGATCGCCACGATTCCGGGTACGCGTTTTAGCCTTTCAACAAAAGCATCTAATGTACCGTCTCGCATATAATGGTGACGTCGTGGAAACGCGGAATGCGGATTGCGGATTGACAATCAAGCTGGTCTACCGTTTTCATGGCCAGGGCGTAAAAGGCAGCGTTCGCGAGCACTCTATTCCATTCCGCAATCGGCATTCCGCGTTTCCGCGATGTGAGACGTACACCAAGCTTCGGTTAGCATGATCCCGGCTATCATCGGCCAGGAAAATACTCCCCTGAGTACAAGCCGAAAAGGCGTTCTGCAAAAGCAGAACGCCTTTTCTGAAGAGTCTGAACTAGGCCAGGTTGGTCTCAGTAACGGTAATGCTCGGACTTGTATGGGCCCTCGACCGGCACATCAAGGTAGCTCGCTTGCTTCGGCGTCAGCTTCGTTAGCTTCACCCCTATTTTTTCGAGATGTAAGCGAGCCACTTCTTCATCAAGCTTCTTCGGCAAAATATAGACCTGCGGTTTGTAAGTATCCCTATTTTTCCAAAGATCGATCTGAGCGAGCACCTGATTGGAAAAGGAGTTACTCATAACGAAAGAGGGATGCCCGGTTGCACAACCAAGGTTAACCAGCCGACCTTCGGCCAACAGGAAAATCTCATGCCCATCCGGGAATCGGTATTTGTCGAGCTGAGGCTTGATGTTGGTTCGCTGAACGCCGGGGAAGGCATTGAGCTTGTCCACTTGAATCTCGTTATCGAAGTGACCGATATTGCAGACGGCGGCCTGATTTTTCATTTTAGCCATGTGCTCGACAGTGATGACGTCGCAGTTACCCGTGGTGGTGACATAAACATCTCCGCGCCCAAGGGTATCTTCAATCGTGGTGACCTCGTATCCTTCCATCGCGGCTTGAAGCGCGTTGATCGGATCGATCTCCGTGATGACAACACGCGCGCCCTGACCTCGTAACGATTGCGCGCAACCCTTCCCAACATCGCCATATCCACACACGACCGCCACCTTTCCCGACAACATGACATCTAAGGCGCGGTTGATACCGTCCACGAGCGAATGCCGGCAACCGTACAGATTGTCGAACTTCGACTTGGTCACAGAGTCATTCACGTTGAACGCGGGAACAAGCAATTTACCGAGCTCTTGCAGCTTGTAGAGGCGATGAACACCGGTCGTCGTTTCCTCAGAAACACCGCGCCACTCTTTCACGAGCTCATGCCATCGATATGGATTTTCGGCGTGAATCTCTTTGAGTAGATTCTTGATCACTCCTTCTTCATGGCTGGAGGACGGCGTATTTACCCAATCGCTGCCTTCTTCCAGTTCGTACCCTTTGTGGATGAGAAGAGTCACATCGCCACCGTCGTCGACCACCAGTTGTGGACCCTTACCATCCGGATGCGAAATCGCTCGGTTTGTACACCACCAATATTCTTCCAAGGTCTCACCCTTCCACGCAAATACGGGAACACCCGATTTGGCGATCGCGGCAGCCGCATGGTCCTGCGTCGAAAAGATGTTGCAACTCGCCCAGCGGACGGACGCACCCAGATCAACCAACGTCTCGATCAAGACGGCGGTTTGAATCGTCATGTGCAACGAACCGGTGATCCGGACGCCTGCCAATGGCTTAGCCTTTGCATATTTCGCCCGGATCGCCATCAGGCCAGGCATTTCCTGTTCGGCAATTTCGATCTCTTTTCGCCCAAACTCAGCCAGGCCGAGATCGGCAACCTTATAGTCGACAGCAGTTTTGGTAGTTACGTTGCTCATGTATTTTGAATTAGGAGAGGTGCTGATTGAGAGCTGCGGCTCGATCCGTACGCTCCCAGGTAAGCGATTCCAGGTCATCCTCGCGCCCGAAATGACCGTAGTTGGTCGTCTTCCGATAGATTGGGCGCAGGAGATCCAGTTGTTTGATGATCGCTGCCGGCTTGAAGTTGAATACCTCTTGCACGGCCTTCTCAATTTTTACTTCATCTATTTGCGAGGTTCCAAACGTGTTGACGCATACGCTGACCGGATCGGGATAACCGATGGCGTAAGCGAACTGAACTTCACACCGGTCGGCCAGACCAGCCGCTACCACATTCTTAGCGACGTACCGGCCCATATACGCCGCGGATCGATCTACCTTCGAGGGATCTTTACCGGAAAACGCGCCGCCTCCGTGGCGGCCCATTCCACCATAGGAGTCGACGATGATCTTTCTTCCAGTCAGGCCCGAATCACCTTCCGGGCCACCAATTACAAATCTGCCGGTAGGATTGATGAGATATCGTGTTTTGGAGTCAATCCATTCCGAAGGCACAACCTGCCTGATCACTCGTTCAATGATAGTCTCGCGAATTTCTTTATGTTTTACTTCGGGAGCGTGCTGGGTCGAGATGACTACTGCATCGACACGTACCGGACGAAATCCATCGTATTCTATTGATACCTGGGTTTTTGCGTCGGGCCGAAGCCAAGGCAGCTCGCCATTCTTGCGCAACCTCGTCAATTCGCGTCCCAGTTTGTGGCTTAGCTGAATCGGCGCCGGCATCAATTCGGGAGTTTCTCTTACGGCGAAACCGAACATCAGTCCCTGATCGCCGGCCCCTTGTTCATCGGTCTCTTTGCCGTCGGCCGGTGTTGCATCAACGCCCTGAGCAATGTCGCGGGATTGACGACTCAGCGCTTGAACAACCAAACAAGTATCAGCGTGGAAAAGCGATCCATCGTGAATGTATCCGATTCCCCGAATCGCGGATCGGACTTCCTCGATGTAGTCAAACTTCGCGTTGGTCGTAATTTCACCGGCGACAACGACCAGGTTTCCTTTGGCAAGGGTTTCGCAGGCGACTCGGCTACTTGGGTCCTGCGCCAGGCAGGCGTCCAGGATAGTGTCCGAGATCGTATCGCAAACTTTGTCTGGATGACCCTCGGTTACAGATTCAGAAGAGAATATATAGCGACGCGACATAGAGAAAGGATGGTGGTCAGCGGTGCATTGAGGTGACAAGGCGGCATTGTGCCGTATATTGACCAATCATGATATCCTGATATATCACTCGGTTTCTGATGTCGTCAACGCTGAATTTATTGCGCCTTTTGGCCGATCCCACCCGGACCCGACTCCTCTACCTCCTGGAACCAGGCGAACTCTCCGTGGCGGAGATCCAAGAGGTCTTAGGAATGGGACAATCCCGGATCTCTACGCATTTGGCCCAGCTGAAAAGGGCAGGCCTGGTTCACGATCGCCGGGTCGGAAAAAACATCTTTTACAGCTGGAACGAGGAGACGCCGATACCGCAGCCCGAGCTCAAGCAGCTCGTTGAACTGGCAGCTCGCGAAATGCCAGAGGCAAAGACAGACCACGCGGGACGCGAACACATTCTGGCAAAACGCCGCGACCGCGCTGGAGAATACTTTAACCGTTTAGCCGGTAAATTTGGGCGTAGTCGCTGTCCAGGCCGATCATGGCAGGCTTTATCACACCTTCTCCTCACCCTTTTGCCTGAAATCGACATAGCCGATTTAGGGGCTGGCGAAGGAACTTTGGCCCAACTGCTGGCCCGCCGTGCGAGGAGCGTGATCGCCGTCGATCTTTCGGAGAAGATGGTCGAATTCGGCGCTCAACTTGCGCGCGAAAACGGCTTTTCGAATCTTGAATACCGGCTGGGCGATATTGAGAATCCTCCGATAGCTCCGGAGACAATCGACCTCGCTATTCTGAGCCAGGCGCTACATCACGCGATCGACCCTGGGCGGGCGGTCCAAGCAGCATATCGTCTTTTGCGGCCGGGTGGCCGCATTCTCATCCTGGATCTACTGGCCCACACCTTCGAGCAGGCAAGGGAACAGTATGCGGACATCTGGCTGGGATTTAGCGAAGTGGAACTCTCTTATGCGTTGCAAAAGGCAGGCTTCGTCGAAGCCGAAGTCCGGGTGGTGTCCCGCGAAAGAGAGAGCCCATTTTTTCAGACGCTTCTTGCGACCGCCCGGAAGCCGCCAAACAGTCACAAGTCAGCATTAAACAGTAAGCGGCGGGAATAATGCTGCGGAGCACGAAACGGCCCCGATTTGCTGCTTATTGCTCACTACTCACCATTTACTGCTCGAAGCGGTTACCACTTGGTAATTTCTTTGCTATCTGCTATTTGCTGTCTGTCATTTCATTCAAGCCTTAGGCGAGAATGATTCTCCCTATGCGCAGCTGGTTCGTCGTTTTTCTCATACCATCGATTGCAGCAGCCGGATGGAAGGTCATAGATCGGCAAGAATCGAATGCTGGCTTTTCCCAAGCTTTTGTTATCACGATTAGCAATGGCTCGAACCAAGCTAAAATATACGCAGTGGCCGGTCGCGCGTCCGAACTCCGGTTTCGAGTGGTAAACAATGTCGATCGCCGATTCTCCAGCGTAAAAGAGGCGGTCTCCAAGTCCGAAGCGATTGCCGGGGTTAATGGCGGCTATTTCCAGGGGGACTTGACGCCGGTTGGACTGCTCATCAGCGAGGGTAAGTGGATACATCCGCTGGAACGAGCGAGGCTACTCTCGGGCGTCTTTTTTGTACGAAAACAAAAGCCGGCTTTAGTGCGAGTGCAGCACTTTTCCGATGCAGTAGGTATCTCGGATGCGATCCAATGCGGACCTTTTCTAGCAGAGAGCGGCGGCATTGTTGCCGGACTAAACAACAGACGTAGCGCACCACGGACGTTTGTTTTTCTGACCAAGGAAAGCATTTGTGGTGTCGGGATCTGCCGGTCGGCTACCCTGGCAGAGCTATCAGAAATCTTGACGATAGCGGATCTGCTGCCGAATGGCCCAATTGCTGAAGCGCTCAATCTTGATGGCGGGTCATCGACCGGGTTTTATCTGGCGCGAGGAAGTCAGTCGATCTCGTCGCCCGAGTGGACAGCCGTCGGAAATTATTTGCTTCTAAGCTCAGCAGTCCACAAATAGTAATTCATCTTTTCCGCCTTACCGCCGGCGGCGTGGCCGAGGCCGCCTCTCGACCAGATTTCCGGAAGAGAAAAATGGCAGATTTGTAATTCAGAAAATTTCGTTGAACTCCAAGGTCCTCTCACCCAACGTTGCGCTTCGGTTTGCTGCATTTCTATGAGTCGTTATCATCTCCCAAAACTTGCTCCTTATACCTGCGTGCTACTTGTGGCCCTCGGAGCGTGGACCGCCAGAGCTTTCGACGCGGATCAGAAAGCGGTATTGGATGCCTATCAAAAACCGTGGACTGGTTACTTCGCCGCGATTCAAACATTGGGTACGACGCTCGATTCTGCCAAAGGCGATCAGGATATAGTTAAAGCAGCGGACAAATTCTGCGATGAGGCGAACGCCTTCGTCGAGGAGTTTAACGACGTACGTGATCGCTACCTGGGATCCGATATTTTGAAGGCAATGGACAATGATGCGGACGCGAAGAAGGCGTTCCAGGATTTCGTTACCAACGTTAAAAAGAAGCTGGACGATGCTAAACCGATTTTTGACAGATTGAATCGGCAATTGACCGTCTATAGCACCTCAGCCGATATCAAAAGAGTGCGGGACCGGCTCGCGGCGGTCTCGAACCGGCTTCAGCTTCTCACACTATAGCCGGCTTTTTGCCCGAAGCAGCTGGGCAGCGGTCCGGTTAACTCAAATGAAAGTTGGCGAGGTTGCTCCGCGCAGAAAGCAGGTTATTGACGGACGGATTCCACCAATTCGCGACGCCGCTCATGTTCCTCATCAGAAAGGACGGGTCGGCACATCAGATCCGGTGACGGAGGTGGTAGGTCAACCCAAGATCGACAGCCGCCAAAGGAGCTTTGGAAGGCCAGATGCCAGCTCGGAATGACCCGGAAAACTCTGAGGAAAGCCAGGTGAACACCTTTGACATCGTCTTGATTGAACCGCTTTTCGAGCAACTCGGGACGAAGGATGTGAAACTCGGAAAGCGCCTCGATGGTTTGAAGGTCTGAGATCCAGAGTGTGAATTCGACGTAAGCGAATGCTTCGATCGTGATAATCTCGAGCTGCGGTCCTAAGTCTCTGGTCGTATCCAGACGAGTCTCGGCGATCTGCTCGTGGAAAAAACTCGGAAAGAGAAAGAACTGAGAGTGTTTAAACCTAAAGCCTTCTTTTCCTTCGGCGATTCCGCCTTTACGAAAAATCAGGCTCGTTTCTCCCCGGAGCATCGATTCACATACCAACGCCCATTCTTTGAACCCAATCGCCGGGAGCAGGCCCGGCATTGGACGCACGTAGTGTGAAATGACAGGTGACTCCAGCATGTCCTACCAATAACATATTTCTGCCTCGCCGACAGCTCGCTTTACCGTTTACACCCACGTTTTTCAGGCTTACTTAGCTCGCCTCATGGCCATCAAGATCGACCTCCATTGCCACTCGTTCTTTTCTGGCGACGGTGTTAGCAGCCCAGAGCAATTGATCGAAGCGGCCCGAGCCAAAGGCCTCGATGGCTTTGCCATTACCGACCATAACACCTGCGATGCCGTTAAGTATATGATCGATAAGGGGTATATGCGACCGGACGGTTTGCCGGTCGATAATTTCTTGATTGTGCCCGGAGTGGAGGTCACGACGGCGGAAGGCCATCTCCTCTGTATTGGCGCCGTATTGCCGAACCTCAAGGGCCGGCCCGCGTTTGAAGTATGCAATCTGATCCACGAGGCCGGTGGGGTCGCTATTCCTCCCCATCCTTATGACGTTTTCCGGGCCGGAATCCGAGAGAACGTTCTAAAGACTCTGCAAATTGACGGGATTGAAGTATTCAACGCCGCCACCACGCTCAAACGTTATAACCGCATGGCCTATGACTATGCGCTTGATCATGGTCTAGCAATGACCGCCTCCAGCGATGCCCACCATCACGCCGCCATCGGAACCGCTTACACCGTTTTGGAGACGGACAATTTCTCTGTGGCCGGAGTTATAGCCCAGGTAGTGAAAGACAACCCGCTCAGTGAAAAATATCTGTCGATCGGAGGCACTATCCGCAAGACCTGGAACAATCTCATGCGGCTGCGCAAAAGAAAATCGGTCGAAGACCTACTTAAAGACAAACGCGAATGACAGATGTGTACAAAAGAACACAAAGAGATTCTTAAACAGAGATCTCAGCGGCGGCATAGCCGCAACCACATATGGCGATTGTATCGGCGTATCGGCGTGGTAAGGCCTCTTTCGCCCGAGAGGAATCCTCGCGAAAATGCGCGAAGTTCAGCGTCAGCACTGCAAAGCACGCAATACTTGATCCGGCTCTGGGACCAAAATCGCTATCTGTCTTGACGAATGCGATGCCGGCTAAAACTGAATCTCCTCTCTGCGATCTTTGCGACCTCCCTGTTTAAAAGTCTTCTCTTCGTGGGCTCCTATTCCAGGAATCCGTCTTTGCAGTGCTGACGTTGAACTTCGCGTATTTTCGCGAGGATTCCTCTCGGGCGAAAGAGGCTTTACCACGCCGATACACCGATACGCCGATACAATCGCCATGTGTGGTTGCGGCTATGTCGCGCTGAGCCCTTCTGTTCCTTGTTATTCCTTGAGCCGCACAGCGCGCGTTTTATCTAGTTTCAGCACGCCGCCTGGTCGGAACGATGGTTTTGCCTTTGGGTCAGTGATCTTGTCGCCAAGCCATTGGACGCTTCCCTGCTCGATCAAACGCCGGGCTTCGGCTCGCGACTTGGTAGTTTGAAACCCCTGAGCATAGGCGGCGACGACCGCAGAAACCAAATCTTCCCCGAAATCCTTGAGTGACACCGCCGGCAACTCTGCGGCAGCCAAGTCCCGCTTCGCGAATCGTACGTCAAACTCCTCCCGAGCGGCGCGGGCTGCAGCTTGATCATGGAAGCGGGCGACAATTTTCGAAGCGAGCGCCTTCTTTGCTTCCATCGGATGCCCACCTGGAACGGGTTCGTTGAATAGAACCTGATAATAGCGAGCCATCAATTCATCGGATATACTCATTACTTTTCCGAACATCGAAGAGGCCGGTTCGGTGAGGCCGATGTAATTTCCAAGGCTCTTACTCATCTTTTGGACGCCGTCCAAGCCCTCTAAAATTGGTAAGATACAAGCGACTTGCTGTGCTTGTTGGTGCGCCTTTTGCAGATCTCGGCCAACCAAGATGTTAAAGAGCTGGTCGGTGCCCCCTAACTCGACGTCTGCAGCGATCATGACTGAATCCCATCCTTGCATGAGTGGATACTGCAATTCGTGCAAGAATACCGGAGTAGCCTCATCGATCCGGCTCTTGAAATCCTCCCGTTGCAACATCTGTTGCAGAGTCACCTGACTGTTAAGACGAATGACTTCCATGAACGTCATTTTGGCGAACCAGTCGCCGTTGAACACTATCTCTGTCCGTTCTGGGTCGAGAACCTTAAAGGCCTGCGTTTTGTAGGTTTCCGCATTTGCCATCACCTCATCATGGTTGAGCATCGGCCGAGTCGAAGAGCGCCCGGTCGGGTCACCCACCATCGTGGTGAAATCACCGATCACTAGAATCGCGCGGTGCCCGAGCTCTTGAAATTGGCGCAGCTTTGACAACCCAACCGAGTGGCCAAGATGGAGGTCGGGAGCAGTAGGATCAACGCCGAGTTTAACCCGCAGTGGGCGTTTCTCCTCGAGTTTGGTGGCAAGCTCTTGTGCGCTGATCAGTTTTGCGCCTCCCTCTTCAAGTTGTCGAATCGTATCTGCCGCCGGTTGCATAGAGAATTTGAGAGTGCTGTCCGAGCCCAAAAATCACGCGCTATTAGAATCGACGCGCATATTGCGGGCTCGGTCGCTGTCAATCATCCGGCAGCCGCCCATGCGCGTCAACCGAGCGGCTCGCGACCAGCTTTGCCCGGATCCTCCGGAAATTGAATAGCTAGTTGACCCGGACCCAGGGAAAGTAGCCCGGTAATTCGGCGCCGGGATGGCTTTTTTAGGGCCGCGGACTGCGCTCTTGCCGCTCACATTATTCGTTATCCATCATGCCGGCTCAATTCCAAATCCGACTGGCTGCTAGCGATTTGACATCCGAGACTCTCCGACTATCATTCCCGACTCCCAGGATCCAGGAGATGTTGCCATGAAACGAACCTATCAACCTTCCAAGCGCACGAGAAAGCGTCAGCACGGCTTTCGTGCCCGGATGAAAACCAAAGGCGGGCGGGCCACTCTCGCTAGACGTCGTCAGCGCGGTCGGAAGCGGTTGCTGCCAGTCGGAGCGGAAAATCATTACGCCCGACATACCGAGGCTTAGTTCTATGCCACCCGGGAGCCGGGAGCGTTTTAGATTTCCCAAAGCTTCTCGATTAACGCGGACGGCCGAATTCGCTCTGGTCAAGAAAGAAGGAAAAGCCTGGACCGGACGGCACGTCTCTTTAGGAATTTTGCATCGGGCAGGTGAGAGAGCCGCACGGCTGGGGATCATCACAACTCGGCGAATCGGCCAGGCGGTTATTCGCAATCGGGTCAGACGGCGACTCCGAGAAATCTTCCGGCTAAACCAGCATCAGCTGGTGACTGGCATATGGATAGTGACCATAGCTCGGGTTTCGGCAGCGGATGCGACTTTTCACCAGCTTGAGCGAGACTGGTTGCGGCTAGCCGGTCGAGCTTCTATTTTAGCGCCGGCTTCGCACGACCAAATGGATAATAAACTCTGAGTGCCGGATCCATGGTACCGCTCCTTAAACTGCTCTTAAGAATTTATAAGTTGACCCTCTCTCCGTTTTTGGCGGCGCTCACCGGTGGACCGGGAACTGGCTGTCGCTTCAACCCGACCTGCTCAGAATACTTGGTCCAAGCGATCGAAGCGCACGGACTGCTGGCCGGCGGGTGGCTTGGCTTGAAGCGATTGTGCCGGTGCCATCCGTGGGGTGGTTCGGGTTACGATCCGGTCCCTGAGCGTTTACAGAAGAATCACTAGCTAAGAATTTACGCATGAGTCGCGACCGCACCACCTGGATAGCTGTTTCCCTGGCCACGATCGGCCTGATTCTGTCAATTTATTGGGGCCAACAGGATGCCGCGAGAGTGCGAGCGCAAGCAGAGGCTCAGCAAGCCTTGGCCAGCGCTCATGCGTCGGCCATGCCAACTGCGAACGCTTCACCGACTCCTAATGTCGCCGAGACAAAGCCGGCTATTCCCGCTATCCCTGAGCAAACGGGCAGCTTAAAAAGCCCAGTGGCGGTATTTCAATTTTCGAACACCCGGGGAGGTTTGGACAACATCGTACTTCCCGGCCACAAGGCTGAGAGAGGTACTGCCGTCCGCTTGAACGCCGATGATGCGCCGGCGATTGGCGCGTTGACGCAGAATCCAAATGATTGGTCAGATACCGGCTACCAGTTGTCGGTCGACGAAAGCACGGGTACTGCGACGCTCACGCGCCAACTTACTGATCAGCTAAAAATTACCAAAACTTACACCGTAGGAAAAGCAGCCGGGCTTGCTGACGAGTACCAGGCCAGGCTGACAATCTCATTCGAGAATTCTGGATCAGGCGAATTCAAAACGCTCGGTTTCTTCGTTAACACGGGAAGCGCACAACCGATTCACGTTTCGGACCGCTCCACTTATACGAAGTTCGATTGGTATACTGACGGTAAGTTCCGACAAATCGATGTAAATTGGTTTAACGCGTCGAGCCTCCTTTTCTTTATTCAGACCTCCGGTCCGAAGGAGATTTATTCCGAAGCAGCCGACCACATCATGTGGGCAGCCACCGCGGATCAATATTTTGCAACCATTCTTCAATCCCCGGACAGAATCGGATCGCAAGTCTGGGCTAGACGAACCCAGATCGCCGGCCCCAATGGCCAACCCTCCACCCAAACGATCCAAGGTGCCATGGGCGTACCCGGCTTTACCCTGCAGCCGGGCGAAAGCAAGAAGTTTGACTTCACGATTTATGCTGGGCCGAAGGAGTACAGCCGCCTGGCCAAGCTTCCGGGAGACCTTACTGCAGTAATGGATTTTGGGATGTTCGCTCCGATCAGTCAGATCCTGCTCACTACCATGGATACCCTTCACGCTTTCGTGAAGAGTTATGCGTTAGCGATCATTCTCATGACCCTGATCATCCGGCTTCTACTCTGGCCGCTACAAAATTACACGACCAAGAGTATGCGCCGGATGGCCAAGCTCTCGCCGGTGATGAACGAATTAAAGGCGAAGTACAAGGATGACCCGCAGCGGATGAATCAGGAGATGATGAAGTTGTACAAGGAGTACAAGATCAATCCGTTCACCGGCTGCTTGCCGATGCTCATTCAGATCCCGATCTTTTTTGGCTTTTATACGATGTTGGGTTCTGCGGTCGAACTACGGAATAGTACTTTTTTGTGGGTGGCAGATCTATCCCAACCTGATACCGTTGCCCATCTGTTCGGATTTCCGGTCAACATCCTGCCGCTGATTATGGCGGCGACCCAACTTTGGCAACTGCGAATTACCCCTAAGACCGGCGATCCTTCGCAGCAGAGAATCTTGATGATAATGCCGGTCGTTTTCTTGGCAATCTGCTACAACTTTGCATCGGCGCTTTCCCTTTATTATACGGTTCAAAACCTGTTTCTGATTCTTCAGACCTATCTCACTCGCAACCAGTTCGATGCCCCTTTGACCAAGCCCGCTCCCACTCCCGCAGTTGCCAAAAAGAAGAGTTACCGTTAATAAATTAGTACACCAGATCCAGGTGTAGTCGCTCCTATGGACGCCAGAGAAATCCTTGATACCATGCTCGGTCATCTTGGATTCGTTGTCGATATTCAGGAGATTGAGACCGAGACCGGTAAGCAGCTGCAGGTCTTCACGGCCGAGAATGAGGCTTTGATCGGACCACACGGAGAAACGTTGGAAGATTTGCAATTTCTTTTAAACCGGATTTTGCAATCTCAGGATCGAAACGCTCCCAGGGTGCAAGTAGATGTCGGCCATTGGCGAGCCATGCGGGATGATAAGCTTCGGCAAAGAATAAAGCAGATCGCCGAAACGGTGCGAGCCACCGGGCGCCCGGTGAAGCTGGAGCCGATGAATTCTTACGATCGGCGCATTGTTCACAATGCGTTGACGGGCGATCCCGAGGTGATGAGCTTTAGCCCAAATGACGATGCCCGGGTTAAGCGGATTACTATTCAGCGCCGAACCCACGGCCGGTGACATAGCAGGGCGAAATACGTTGTCAATGTAGTCCTGGACCTCCGGCTCAGGAATCCAGGCGCCGTCGATTCTTCAGAGCGGGTCGCATCCTTCCTAAGGCTGGAACATCAGGCACCGCCTAGCCGCGCCGCTCTGCTGGTAACTCGAGGCCGGCGATTTTCTCCATTACTTGGTTGCTCAATTTCTGATAAACGTCCCGATCACCTTTCAAGGCATCTTCACTGAATCGCATTGGTTTACCAACAACCACGGAAACTGGTCTGAGTTTGAGACCGCCGACTCGCGGCAGCGCCTCGAAACTCCCAAATACTCGAACCGGAACGACCGGCGCCAGAGTCTTAGCGATGATCATTCCCAACCCAGCGCGAGCCGGCTGTAACTGCCCGTCCAAAGATCGAGTGCCTTCCGGAAAAATGATCACTCGATGCCCGCTTCGCAGCAACCGGATAATTGTTTTGATCGAACTCACATCACCACGGTCTCGATCGACGGGAACAGTATTCAGCCGCTTCAACAAAGGTCCGATCAACGGCCGCTGGTAAAGTGTGTTTCGAGCGAGATAATAAATATCATTGCGACAGGCCATTCCGATACAAGGCGGATCCAAATAGCTTTGATGGTTTGAAGCCAGAATCGCGGCTCCATCCTCAATCAAATTCTCGCGACCGTAGACCTTGAAATCGAACGCGACTTTTCCAACCAGATTGCAAAGGGTGTAACCGATCCGGTACAGAGGAGTCATAAATTCACGCTCAAGGCGGAAGCCAACCCTTTCCTTTGTAAGCGAGCCACCACATCTTTAAGTACGCGCTCGATGGTTAGAGACGAGGTATCAATAACTTCCGCATCATCAGCAATCATGAGCGGAGAAGACCGGCGGGAGGAATCAATTCGATCGCGATGGGCAGGACTATCCTTCAATCCCTGAGCGGCACGTCGCCGCGCACGGATTTCGGGAGAGGCATCGATGTAGAATTTGAAAGGAGTTTCCGGAAAAACAACGGACCCGATGTCACGTCCTTCCACCACTACATTGTCGAGCCCGGCGAATTTGCGCAGATGATCGGAAAGGAATGCGCGCACTTCCGGAATCGTTGCCACACTTGAGACAGTCCGATTCACGACTTCCTCTTTCAGGTGGGCTACGGGATCAACGCCGCCGATTCGTATAAAGAGCTCTTTATTTGCTAATCCAAATTGCAACTCGGCATGGCGAAGCGCCTGCCACACTGCGTCGGAATGGTCAGGATTGATTCGGTGCAAGTGGGCCAACCATGCCGCGGAGCGATACATCAGTCCGCTATTGACATAGGAAAAGGCCAGGTGAGCGGCCAAAACTTTGGCTACAGTGCTCTTCCCGGAGGCGGCCGGGCCATCAATGGCGACTACCGAAAAACCTGATCTTTCGTTCAATGTTTTTCAATGGCTCCAGCCGGATTAATCACCGGCGTAGGCTGTTCATGACTCGGGTCAAGGAAAGCCTGAAGCTGTTCTTCAAATCCCGGATAAGAAGTCGCTATACAATCGGTGTCATCAATTATCGTTTCGCCATCGGCAAACATACCAGCGACAGCGAAAGCCATCGCGATGCGATGATCTCCGTAACTCTTTAAACGGCCAGCAATCAATGGGGCTCCCCCATTAATTTCCAGCCCATCTTCGGTTTCGACCACATCGACTCCCATTTCGGTAAGGTTGGCAGCAATTGCTGCCAGCCGATCCGTTTCCTTGACTCGTAATTCATGGGCATCCCGGATGGTGGTCTTGCCCTGAGCAAGCGCGCCGGCAATCGCCAAGATGGGAATTTCGTCGATCAATCTAGGGATCTCATGTCCACCGATTACCGTGCCGTGCAGGCGGCTGCCTTGAATATGGATCTCACCGCTCGGCTCTCCTTTTTCACTATCCTGAACCACTTCGCGAACGTGCGCTCCCATTCGCAATAGAACGGCCAGTGCGCCAGTCCTCGTCTCGTTCAATCCGACATTCCGCACCAACAGGCTAGAGCCCTCTTGAGCGGCAGCGGCCACCATCCAAAACGCCGCGCTAGAAAAATCTCCGGGAACGAAAAAATCACGCGATTCAGCGACTTGTTCACCATAAATCGAAATTGCATGTCCTCTGGGGGTCGTTTCTCGCTTTGTCTCGATCAGAAAATAATTCAAAATCCGCTCGGTATGATCCCGGGACGCAATCGGCTCGATAACCGTGGTTTTACCGGGCGCGCCAAGTGCCGCCAATAGAATCGCGCTTTTCACCTGGGCGCTCGCCACCGGCAATTCGTAAGTCACCGGATTGAGATTCCCACCTCGGATTTTCAGGGGTGCAGTACCGGTCGGTTCTTTCGCTTCGATCGACGCACCCATCAACGTCAGCGGCTCGATGACACGGCGCATCGGTCGAGAAGAAAGCGAGGCGTCCCCAATCAGAACTGTTTCAAACGGCTGCGTCGCTGCTAACCCGCACATCAACCGCATCAAAGTCCCTGAGTTACCGCAATCAATCGGTTCCGCAGAGGATTGGAATTTGCCGCGCTGGCCGTGCACCATCAAGTAGTTCTCGCCGGGTTGATCGATCAGGATACCGAGTGAGCGCATTGCCTGAACGGTACACCGGCAGTCATGGCTCGGAAGAAATCCCCGGATAGCACAGGAGCCATTGGAAATTGCGGCCAACAGTACGGCGCGATGAGAGATGCTCTTATCGCCGGGAACAACTATTTCCGCTTCTATTTGTGGAGCCCGAAAGACGCTTAAGCTGGCCATGATTCCTTATCCGATTAACTTGTCGCGGTTCCTTTTCGCCGCGTTCAGAAGTGCTTGCAAGTTTTTCGCATCGTTTCTCTGCAGTAGTTGAATTGCTTCGTCCAGGCGACCGCGAAATCTCTGCAAGTGATTGAGCAGCTCACCCCGATTGGCAAGCAGGATTTCTGTCCAAAGACTCGGAGAACCAGAGGCGATTCGAGTCAGGTCGCGGAACCCACGACCCGCGACTTGAAACGCTGGTTCGAAAGACTCGGCCACATCAGTCACCAAAATGGATGCCAGCAGATGGGGGAGGTGGCTGACCGCGGCCACCAGCCGATCGTGGGTGATAACATCGAGGGTGATCGTGGTACTGCCGAGCCGTTCCCAAAAGCTTCTCATAACGGCGGCAGCGTTTGGATCAGGACAGAAATCGTCGCAAACCACGGTCACAGCTCCCTGAAAAAGTTCCGCGTGAGCTGCTTCCCATCCGGAACGTTCCGAGCCGGCCATGGGATGAGTTGGAATGTATTGGCAGCGGGAAGACAGTAATCGGGAAAGCTTAGGCGCGATCTCCTGTTTTGCGCTAGCCACCTCCGACACAATGGTACCGGGCTTGAGATGGATCAACAGTGCTTCGGCCGCGGAAACTGTCGCCGATATTGGTGTAGCGATAAAAATTAAGTCGCTGGCGAGCGCAACTTCCTCGATCGTCGCCGCCCATAAGTTGGCAGCTCCCAAGTTGAGCCCGGTGGCAGAGTTGTATTGATCATAGACGGTCACCGAAAAACCTGCCTTTTGAGCACCAAGCGCAATCGAGCCGCCGATTAAGCCCGCACCAACAACCCCGATCATTCCATCATCCATATTTCTTTTGAATCCTGGCAACCATCACCTCTGCTCCTCTCTTTTCCGACCGAATCGCTTAGTCCCGAGCGATTGAATCGGTGGAGGAACCTAACCAAGAATACTCAATAGCCAATCGCCGATAGCCAAGATTTGCCGTGGTGACCACGGTTCGGGCGGCAGCCAAGTAACGGAGCGACCTAAGGAACTAGAAAGATCTTGTTCGTATATGGGTCTCGCACTTCCGCACCCGGAGGGTAGCCGGAAACGTCGACCTCGCCCGCATTCGGAGCGTAGGGACTAATCACGCGACCCGGCTTACCCGGCACCTTGCTGGCCGTCGGATAGTTTTCTGGTTGCGCACTTGGACTCGCCGCCGGATTCGGCACGTTACTTACATCTGGTGCCGGAGTTGGTGTTGGCACAACCATCGGTGTTGGTGTTGCCGTTGGCATCACCGTGACTGGAGGTGGAGTCGAAACAGGTCCGCGGACGGAACTTCTTTTGCTCCCCGAATTCGAATCGCAAGAAACTAGCGCCAGAATTACAACGGCAAGAGATGCGAATAGGCAGTGGCGGCTCATAAAGGATGCGTGATTGAGGATTAATTCATTCACTGCCGAATGACAACCCCTTTTGCGGGCACCGCGCCGGGCCTTCAATTGAGCGTGAGGCGAACGGATCGGGTCGGCCCGCTGCTCAAATTTTTAAATCCGACAGGCTGCTACGGACTGCTAATTGATCTGGCTACGCAGCAATTGGATCAGCAAGCGCAAACGATCGGGAACCCCACTCGCTTCCAATAGTTGCTGCCGCGATTGAGCTTCACTAATAAACGCGGCCGCGACCACATCGGCCAAAACCTCCGGGTCATCGATTTGTTGCATCTGCTTCATCAGGTTCGCCGGTAGGCGCACGCCTAATTTCTGAATTTGCGCACACAGTTCCTTCACTTTGACGCAGAGTGCTTCGGCCTCGATAAGGTTCCCGCGGTTTGGTTGAAGTAGTTCGATCTCCGCGATTCGGAATGGTTGCTCTTGCGTCAGGTCCAATAATCTGACTCGGGCCAAACCTTGTAGGACCAAGTTGGATGTTCCGTCGTCATTTCCCACACAGGCGCGAATTAACCCGACACCGGCGACCGGCCAAATGTCCTCCAGCGACTCCGGCTCGGTAATCCCGTTACGGACCAGGCCGATCGAAAACATCCGATCGCCATCCAAACAGTGCGCCAGCATCTGACGATAGGGGGTTTCAAAGATGTGGAGCGGTAAAAGCGAGTGCGGAAACAGCACTGCATTGGGAAGGACCATCAGTGGAATCTCGCGCGGTATCCTGATCACAGAAACAAACGAACGGTCGATGGATAGTGTTCCGGTAACAAAGTCGCGAAAACCCGGAGACGCAAGAACGACCGGCCGTAACTGCTTCTGTCAGGTTGTTGTTTGAAGAAAACGAGCAAGTTGTTGCACATCTTTGTCGCCTCGTCCGGATAAATTGATAACGACTACGTGACTCGGAGAAAATTCGGATGCGTGTTTAGCCACATAGGCCAGAGCGTGAGTCGATTCGAGCGCCGCGAGTATGCCCTCGGTCTTGGCCAAAAGCTGGAAGGCGGCCAGAGCTTCATCATCGGTCGCATAAGAGTATTCTACACGGCCGATTTCGCGTAGATAACTGTGCTCTGGGCCAACCGCCGCATAATCCAAGCCGGCTGAGATAGAATGTGTCCCTTGGATCTGCCCATCTTCGTCACACAATAAAAACGTCTTGGTCCCCTGCAAGACGCCAAGGCAACCACCTTGGAATCGTGCCGCGTGTTCGCCTGGCCGGATACCTCGACCACCGGCCTCAACTCCGACCATGCGGACGTTTTCGTCTTCCAAGAACGGATAGAACAATCCAATCGCATTGCTGCCGCCGCCCACACAGGCGACTAAAAGATCCGGCAGCTTCTCCTCGATCGCCAGAATCTGCCGTCTAGCCTCTTCGCCAATTATCCGATGAAAGTCTCTTACCATCATCGGGTAAGGATGCGGTCCGTAGGCGGTGCCCAAGAGGTAGTGCGTGTTCCGAACATTAGTAACCCAATCTCGCATCGCCTCGTTGATCGCTTCTTTCAGCGTAGCCTGCCCGACAGAAACGGGCACCACCGTTGCACCGAGAAACTCCATCCGAGCGACATTCAGCGCCTGTCGCTCCATGTCCACTTTTCCCATATAGATGACGCATTCGAGACCGAAGCGAGCAGCCACGGTCGCGGTCGCTACTCCATGTTGCCCGGCGCCAGTCTCGGCGATCAGTCTTTGTTTGCCCATTCGGACCGCTAGCAGGGCTTGTCCAATCGCATTATTGATTTTATGGGCTCCGGTGTGCAGCAGATCTTCACGCTTCAAGTAGATGCGCGGACCGCCCAGTGCCTGGGTGAGCCGCTCCGCATAGTATAACGGCGTAGGACGCCCGCAATAGGTGCGTAGTAAATCCTCCAGTTTCCAAGTGAACTCCGGGTCGTTCTTCGCCTTCTCATATTCTTGCCCAAGCTGCTCGATAGCCGGCATCAATGTCTCCGGAACAAAAACCCCGCCGAAGGGGCCGAAGTGACCTTCCGCGTCCGGTTGGTGATAGGGCAGAATTAAAGTGGGCATAGTCCGTTGGCAAAACTCGCTGCGCTACCCCGCTCGAATCAAGCGGAAATGAGCGGTTAGGCGTGTGGCGCGACTCATGGGACTCGTGCGACTCTTGGGATCCATGGGATACGGCACACGCCGACACGCTCACTTCCGCTCCGTCTCCAGAATCGCTTCCACCGCACGCCGATGTGGGCTCGGCATCGGCAGATCGCGGAGCGCAACAATGCTCTGCCACTGGTAGCTTTCTGGAAGTGGCTCTGGAACTGGACCGGAGAAAACGTTCAAACAAACGAGATATTTCGTAATCGGATGGCGCATTTGGAACAGGGGCGACCGATCGGTTGAAATTTCGGCGGCCGGCGGCAAGGTCCAAAGGCCATGCCAACGTCTGCCCGCGGCCTGGTGCAGTAGAACGGTTTGGGCCCGTCGTATCCACCAGTAATTTTCTTGGGTTTTCTGAGTTGCCGGCCGGCGCCGTTTTCGGGGAAGCGAGTCTGGTTCTACGGCCCGGCAGAAAGTGCGGACTGGGCACAGGACGCAACGTGGATTTCGAGGCAAGCACAAAAGCGCCCCAAGTTCCATGATCGCAGAATTAACGAGTCTTGCGTCTCCATCTTTGACCAAAATTTCTGCAATTTCCCAGAGAATCCGTCTTCCGGCCACGCTTTCGACACTTGCCTGCAAGTTGATCAATCGCGCCAGCACTCGGGTGACGTTCGCGTCCAAAATTGGTGCCGGCTTATTGAAAGCAAAGCTGACGATTGCCCCTGCCGTGTAGCGTCCAATACCGGGAAGCCGGGCCAGATCGGTAACGTTCTCGGGAAGCTTACCGGCCCCAGTCTCGACCAGATGCCGCGCGCAACGGTGGAGATTTCTGGCTCGATTATAGTAGCCCAATCCCTGCCATGCTCGCAAAACTTCTTGCTCATTGGCAGCGGCGAGGGTAGCCAGCGTCGGAAACTGGGCCAGCCAGCGATGATAGTAGCCAAGAACGGTAGTGACCTGGGTCTGCTGCAGCATGAGCTCGGAGACAAGAATCTGGTACGGATCGACCGTCTCACGCCAGGGCAAGCGCCGCCCCTCGTTTCTGTACCAGGCGACGAGCAGGGTACGAAACTCCGTGATTTTCAAAGCAAACTGTCTCATGGTCAAAGGGTGAATTCGTACTCCGCCGCTCTCACTCCGGAACAGACGGAACGACTTCGGGCCCTCTTGCTGGAACAAAATTTCGAGTTCAACGAGCGACCTTACATGATCTTCTTCGCTCAAAAAGGCAAACTGACGATCGCCGTGTTTGAAAAAGGACCAAAGGTGGTGATCCAGGGAAAAGAGACGGAAGATTTTGTGCGATTTCAGTTCGAACCGTTCGTCACGGGTGAAGCTCGCCTCGGTTATGAGGAAGTTCTGCAACCAGAAATGTTCGAACCGCATTTTGGCGTCGATGAAAGCGGCAAAGGCGACTTCTTTGGGCCGCTAGTGATCGCAGGCGCTTACGTCGATCGCGCAATTGCGCGTAAGCTCTTAGATAACGGCGTGATGGACAGTAAACGGATCGCCTCCGACCAGCGGATCAAAGCCCTGGCAGAATCGATCCGGCAGATTCCGGGCTTGGCCCACAACGTGGTTCTCATCGGCCCCGAGCGGTATAATGAACTCTATGTCCGATTCGGAAATTTGAATGATCTGCTCGGCTGGGGACATGCCCGGGTTATCGAAAATTTGCTTAAGGTCCGACCTGACTGCCCCCGTTCGCTCTCCGATAAGTTCGCTAATGAGCGAGTCGTTTTGCGTGCTCTGATCGATGCCGGGCGACGGATCCAAGTCGAGCAGCGAACGAAAGCGGAGGCGGACATCGCGGTGGCCGCGGCCTCTATTCTGGCTCGAGAGAAATTTGTAATGTGGCTCGAGAATAAGACCAAACAGCTCGGGACCATTCTCCCCAAAGGGGTCTCAGCAGCCGTTAAAGCTGCGGCTCAGGAGCTAGTACGGGTCCACGGCACCGAAATCCTGCCCAGAGTCGCAAAGATGCACTTTCGCACCTCCAGCGAGGTACTGGCGAAAATCGCCGATAGCCATTAGCCGATGGCCTGCGAAGGGTGATTAGTCCCTCACGTCATCCCGGCCGCTATCGATCGACCCATTGGCTATTCTTTTCAGCTTGCCTGACCGTCGTTCTCATGGATAGTGCGGAAGATTCTCAGCGCCCGTGAGTTGCGAGTCGAGCGCTGACGGTATTCGGGTTGCCGAACAGCCCGGGAAATTGATCATGCGAAAGGATTTCAAATGGCTAACCTAACGAAACGGGAAATCGTTGTGAGGATCAGTAACGATACTGGGATGGTCCAACACCAGGTTTTCGAAGTTGTGCAACGGACTCTCGATCTGATTACTGACAGCTTGGCGAGAGGAGAGGACGTCGAACTCCGGAATTTCGGGATTTTCGAGGTGCGACTAACGAGGGAGCGGGTCGGCCGTAATCCAAACCAGCCAGGCAGCAGCTTCAAAATCCCGCCTCGGGCTACGGTAAAATTCAAATCCGGAAAGATTATGCGGCAAAAGGTTGCAAAGCTTTCACCGGTCCTTAAACAAGCCGAAATGGTAAAGAGCGGCTCGGTGTCTCCAGCGAATCATTAGAAGTCAGCTTGCGTTAAATGAATCACGACGCTCGCGGTCGTGCGGCTGCCACTGCTCAAGGAGTGACCGAATCGCCTTAGATGTAGGAGTTTGATTCGGGTTAATCGGCTGCATTCGGAACCGGTCCATCTGCTCTCTCACAGTGGGCGGGACGACTCGGCCTTTCTGTCGACGGATTTCCTCCGCTTTCACCTCATGTCGCGTCTTGTTTAAGCGTCTTGCTTCCAACTCCTCGACTAGAATCCGCCGGGCCAGAAACCGGTTGAGAGCTTGGCTTCTCTCCCGGGTACAACGTACTCGCACCCCACTGGGGGGATGATAAATGGCCACTCCTGATTTGCGAAAGAACGTTTCCTCCAGCTCATTTTCCCGACAGCCAAGAGCCTGCATTTTTTCCTGGAGCGCCTTCGCTTTCTTGTCAGAGACGGGAAAAGAGATCACCGATTGGAGAAGAAAGTTTATTCGACCCGAGCAAACGACTTAGGCCTGTAATCACGCGAGAATGAGATACTGAAAAATCGCTCCCAGAACCTGGGCAACAGCGACCGAATCGAAAGCAAAATTATCGCACTGTATATTTTGGCTGGGCGATTGTTCAATTCGGAATGAAAATCTTCCCCAGTTTCTTACCATTTCCGAAAAACGCAAGAACGAGATAACGGTTCGAGCGGCGCTTCTATCCACCGCCGCTTCGCTGGCCGGTTGGCGTTCAACGCGAAATTAGTTAAGATAGAACCACGCCATGTCTTCGGAACTTCTCACGACAAATCGTAAAGCGCTCACCATAAACTTGGATGAAGCGAAATACGGCACCTTTGCAGAGATCGGTGCCGGACAAGAGGTCGCCCGGCAATTTTTTCAGGCTGGAGGCGCTGCCGGCACCATTGCCAAATCGATTTCGGCGTATGACATGAAGTTCAGCGACGAGATCTATGGGAAAACGCCCCGCTACGTTTCCAAGGAGCGGCTGATCAGGATGCTCGATCATGAATACGATTTATTGATCCAGCGATTAAAGGAAGCGCGCGGCGATCGGAGCGCTTTTTTCGTCTTCGCGGACACGGTGGCCGCTCGCAATTTCAAAGGAACCAATGAATGTCATGGCTGGATGGGAGTGCGCTTTCAGGGAGAGCCGAGCGCAGCGCCCAGCGACATAATCATGCATGTCCGCATGTGGGACAAAGAGAACATCCTGCAGCAGCAAGCTCTCGCAATCATTGGCGTGAATCTCATTTACGGCGCGTTTTATTACCTCAACGATCAGGACAAATTAATCCAGTCGCTGGTGGACAACTTGTCCACCGACCGCATTGAAGTGGACATAATCAACTTCAGCGGTTCACTTTTTGAAAACGTAGACAATCGCCTGATGAGTTTAAAGCTCGTCGAATATGGGCTGACCAATGCGGTGATGTTCGGTCCCCAAGGCGAAGTGCTCCAGCCCTCCGAAGTACTCCATAAAAAATCAATCTTGGTTCAACGCGGAAGTTTTCGACCAGTCACGTTAGTCAACGAAGACATGATCCGCTGCGCGCTTGCACAATTTCTGCAAGAACCGGCCTTGCAGGGCGTCGATATCCTCGTGCTGATGGAGATTACGATGCACAACCTTTTGGCCTCAGGAAATATCGATCATGAGGATTTTCTGGCCCGGGTGGATACACTCGCTGCGATCGGAAATTATGTGCTGATTTCTAACTATCGGGAGTTCTATCGGCTAACCTCCTATTTTCGCCGTTATACCAAGCAGATGGTCGGCGTCGCTATGGGTTTAAACAACCTGCTCGAAGTCTTTAACGAAAAATATTACGAAAATTTGGATGGCGGAATCCTGGAATCCTTCGGACGCTTGTTCAAAGCGAACACCAAGCTCTACATTTATCCGATGCGCAAGAGCGCGTTCGATCGGTATTGCCAAGGCGGCGGATATTCTCCGACACCTGCGCTTGGCACATCTTCGCATCCGTTGGCCAATGACGTCTGGATTAACGCCACGAACCTGCAAGTAGAGCTTCATTTGCGAAACCTCTACGCTCACCTTTTGGAGAATCATTATCTTACACAGATCGTTGGGTTCGATCCCAGCGCGATGAACATTTTTTCAAGAGATATCCTCGCCAGGATCCATGCCGGAGAGACGGGTTGGGAGTCAGCAGTACCGGCAAACGTGGCCGCCCTAATCAAGGAGCGACATCTGTTTGGATATTATCGTCCGGAACCGGCCGCATTGAACCCGGCGGGCTAGTAGTTTCTGCTAGTGTACGGATGCGACGGATCGATACGATCAGAATGAGGACGTTTGACCGAGCCTTCGCGGCCTCAATAAGGCCATGAACCCCCTAGAACAACGCATCGGTTACAAGTTTCGAAATTCGCTCCTGTTGGCGGAGGCTTTGACCCACCCCAGCCTTGGGCACGAGACCCAACGCCATCATTTCGACAATCAGCGCTTGGAGTTTCTCGGGGACGCAGTCCTGCAGTTGGTCTTTACTGAACATCTATACCGGCTTTTTCCCCACTTTAGCGAAGGCCAATTGACCAAGCTTCGTTCTCGGCTCGTCTCGCGCGAGGGGCTCAAAGTGCATGCCATCAACATTGGTCTTGGAACCTACTTGATGATGGGGCGAGGCGAAGAAGCGAGCGGTGGCCGGAAACGGGCATCGATCTTAGCCGATGCATTTGAAGCGCTGGTCGGCGCGATGTATCTGGACAGTAATTTGGAAACTGTTCGCCGCTTTGTCCTGGATGAAGCACAGGACGACATCCAGCTGCTGTCGCTCCAGCCGCTCGAGGTAAATCCGAAGGGCCAACTCCAGGAAATTCTGCAGGCCATCTCAGCCAAGAGTCCGATCTACGAAATCGTGTCTCAAGCGGGACCGGAACATCAGAAACTCTTTATCGCAAAGGTGCTCTGGGAAGGAATCGAGCTGGGCGTCGGAGAAGGCTCCAGCAAGAAACAAGCGGAAACAGCCGCCGCGCTTGCGGCGTTGCACGGGCATCGCTGGGAAGAACATACCTCCCTCGAGCCTCCCAAGGCGGCCGGCGTTGATTCAGAAAGCCTCTAACCCCCCTCCATGACGCGTTTTGAGAATCCACACGGACAATGCGGGTTAGCTAGACAAACCAATCTCGGAGCGATGGATAGATCTCTTTATATCGAGCAAACGCGTCCTCATATCGCTCGGCCCGCTCCTGGTTCGGTTCTGTGACTTGACCAAAAACCGGCGCAAACTTCTTAGCTTCCTCGAAGCTTTTGAGCACACCAGCCGCTATCCCACCCTGAATAGCGGCGCCTACTGCCGCCCGCTCGGCCGAATTCTCGTCGCTGCCGCGAAGGAGCGGCCTTCCCAAAACATCGGCCAGAATCTGTCGCCAGAGCGGACTTGCCAAACCGTTCCCGGAAACGATCCAATCGTCTACCGTCGCCCCGGTTTCTTCCATCGCTGCCACGATCTGTCGCAAAGAAAAAGCGACTCCCTCCAGTAAAGCGCGAACAAGATGCGGAGCTTGATGACGAAGAGTTAAGCCGACAAAACTTCCGCGTGCTTTTGGATCCATAATGGGAGAACGTTCACCAACCAGATAAGGGAGAAAAAACAGGCCCTCGCAACCCGGTTCAATTTCTCCTGCCCGCCGATCCATCTCGGAATACGAAATCGTCCCTCCGTAGAGAGTCTGGCGCAGCCAACGCAACGCCATACCGGCTGCCAACATTGCCCCAAGCAGATACCAACGGCGGCGATCGGCGTGACAAAAAGTGTGTAGCCGCGCCTCTGGATCTACCAGCGGTGCTGCCATCGGTAAAAAAACCTGTCCACCAGTGCCGATAGTCACCGAGCCGCGGCCTGGCTCAAACAGACCGTTCGCAACGGCTTGGGCAGGTTGGTCCGCGCTTCCCATCGCCACTGGAATACCCGAACGGAGGCCAAGGTCCTCGCCAGCCTGGGCGGTAAGTTTCCCAGCTAATTCAACCGAGTTTCGAATTTTCGGAAAGATTGCGATCGGCATTTCGAGCTTTTCGATCACCGCATGGGACCAGACCAGATTGGCTACATCAAACAAGCCGGTCGCTGCCGCATCGCTCGGATCGGTCGCTAAGTCGCCACAAAGTCGGAAGCGTAAATAGTCTTTCGGTAAGAGAACTGTGCCCAACTGGTCGAAACGCGGTCGATCAAACCGTTGCAGCCAGAATAGAGTCGAAATGAGAAACCCAGCGGCAGGAGCAGTCCCGCAGACGGTCGCCAAAATACGGCGCTCGACCCGTTCTTCGATCTCCGACAGCACGGAAGCCCCACGTTGATCGGCCCAAATAATGGCATTGCCCAGCGGTTTTCCGGTCTTGTCCAGTAGCACGGGACCATGCATCTGGCCCGAAAACCCAATGGCCAAAATTTCCAGCTGACCAGCTGCGTTTATTGCCTGTCGGACAGCCCGAGTCGTCGCATTCCACCATTGTTCGGGATCTTGTTCCGCCCAACCCGGCTGAGGAGTTAAGATCGGGTACTCGACCGAACCGAGACCTAGAATCTTGCCGGAAGTGGAAACGGCGACCACCTTCACGCTGGAGGTGCCCAGGTCAATCCCGAGGAAGGCACTTAACGAGGTGCGAGTCTCAAGTACGGACCTTTCAATCTCCAGTTCCGGCGTGTCAGCCGGAGCGGTTGCTGCGAGAGAAGCGGACATGGCTAAACGAGCGCTCAGGAAAGGCCGTGCTGCGCGGCTTTCTTTTTCAAGAACTCCAAGCCTTTGACTGCTAATTGCAGAGGCTCATAACGGCTCTTCCGCCAAACACAAGTCGCGCCGATCAAATCAGGATTGATAGCCGCAAACGCCTCCAGCACCAGCGGACCCCGGTATTGAATCTCCTTCAAACCCTGAAATACATCATCCCAATCGACTGTCCCTTCGCCTGGTAGCCCCCGGTGACTCTCGGACATGTGGATGTAGCCGGCAAATTTGGCTGCTTGTTTGAGAGCGGAGCTAAACTGATCCTCCTCAATGTTCATATGGTAGGTGTCAAAATGAATGATGAAATCATCAACACCCATCATTCGGAAGTATTCACACGCGTCTTCGCCGGTATTGCAGAGATAGGTTTCGTAGCGGTTTACCGGCTCGATTCCGAGTGCCACCCCTTTGGGCTGAGCATAGCTGCGAAGCTGAGATAGAACGTCTGCAACCTTCTTCTTTTCGTCATCGGTCGGAGGTTGCCGGGTAAGAGTTCCCAGATTGCAATATAAGCACCCAAGAAGCTGTTTTCCCCCAAAGTCGGCCACCCGATCAACGGCATTTTTTAGAAACTGCAAAGCACCGGACGGATTGTAAGGAAGATGTGCAACCTTTGGTAGACAAAGGGAAGCCACACCGGTAATTCCATTCTGTGACAACGACTTCGCTACCATTTTGGAATCAAATTCTGCGGGCTTGAGCAACGGAATTTCGATTTGATCAAACCCGAGCTCAGCGGCTTGTCCGATGACTCGCGAAGCTATTTGATTATTCCAGAACCCGTCCAGAGTAAATGCATGAATTCCGTATTTCGGCATAAAGAATGGATGTGGATGAATGGTGGGCAGTAAAGCGAAACGTCAACGAAACGTCAACGAAGGTCAGCGAACGTCAAAGCTGGTTGTCGTTCGTTGCTGTTCACTGTCCTTCGATGACATTCGTTGGTTAGTCAGAGGAACTTGCCCGGATTCAATATGTCACCGGGATCCAACGCTCCCTTGATGATTTGGTGGAGCTTCAGACTTTCTTTAGTTACGGCAGCCGGCCACCAGCGTTTTTTTGCCAGCCCGATTCCGTGCTCTCCGGTAATCGCTCCTCCCCAAGCGATGACCTGGCCAAACAGTTCATCGAGAGCGGCGTCCATCCCCTTTTGCGCTTCCGTATCATCCGGATTCGCCACCATGACATTAACGTGGATGTTCCCGTCACCAGCATGCCCGAAGCAGGCGACCGGAAAACCAAACCGCTGCTGGAGTCGATCAGCGAACCGGACTAAATCGACAATTCGTCCACGCGGGACGGTTACGTCCTGATTTAGCTTGGTTAGGCCAGTAGCTTTGAGAGATTCAGAAAAACCTCTCCGCAATTCCCACAGCTGCTCACATTCAATCTCACCAAAGGCGCTCTCAACGGTGAGCGCGCCGAGAGACCGCACCTGGGCGGTCAGCGCTTCGAGTTCAGATCGCACAGATTGCTCCTGTCCATCGAGATCGATCAACAAATGAGCGTCTCCTTGAGGAACAATCTTTTTGGCTAAGTATTTCCTAGCCGCCTCCAAGGTAAATCGATCGGCGATCTCCAGAGCTGAGGGGAGGAATCCAGAATGCAAAATCCCTTGAACGGCAGTGGCAGCGTCTTCGATCGTCCGATAGCTGACGGAGAGCGACGCCCGGGCGGGTGGCAGCGGAAGAAGTCGCAACGTCGCTTCGGTCACCACGCCGAGCATCCCCTCCGATCCAACGAAAAGTCCCACCAAGTCGAAGCCGGTCTTGTTTTTCAGCGTTCGTCCCCCAACCTTGACAATCATGCCGTCGGCCAAAACGACTTCCAAGCCCAGCACATAGTGGCGCGTGACTCCGTATTTCAGACAGCGCGGACCGCCCGCGTTGGTCGCAATATTTCCGCCAATGGAGCTATGCTTGAGACTGGCCGGGTCAGGCGGGTAAAATAAACCCAGCCGCCGAGCCGCTTCCTGAAATTGTCCAGTGATCACGCCGGGCTGGACCACCGCAACTCCATCATTAACTGCGACCTCCTTGATCTCGTTCATGCGGATGAGGGACAATGAGATGCCGCCACGCTCCGGCACGCATCCACCGACATAGCCGTACCCTGCGCCGCGCGGAGTAACGGCAATCCGCTTTTGTTGAGCAAACTGGAGGAGAAGAGAAACTTGCTTCGTCGTTTCTGGTTCTACGACGACGTCGGGTGAATGGCTGGCGAACCATTTGTCACCGCTATGTTCCTGCAATTTTCGGGGATCAATCGAAACCACCGAAGCACCAAGAAGATCGGTAAGCTCGGGGAAATAGTTCATTGCTGGTAACGGTGATTGGCGTTCGGTGAACGGTGATTGGTAATCGGTGATTGCTGATCGAGCGGCCCGAAGGGCCAAGAGAACTTAGGCCAGGCTTTAGCCAGGGTGCGCCAGAATAAACGTGATCAGCTGCTGTAGGGGCGGAGGACGGCCTCATCTGAATTTGGGAGAGCGTGATATTCGAGTTAACGGTATTTTTCCAACGCCCTTACAGGGCTTGGGGTTAAAAAATCGGGCAACCGGCTAAAGCCTGGGTAAGCTCTTATAGCCCTTCGGGCAATCTAATGGATCACTTTCTCACTAATCTAATCACTTGTCACCAATCACCCTTCACCACCTCCCCCATCACATCCCCATGATCTGGTAACCGCCATCCACATAGATAACCTGCCCAGTAATAGCGGCGGCACCATCGCTGGCCAGAAAGACACCTGTCGTACCTAACTCTGCGGGATCACAACTGCGCCGAAGCGGAGCGTGCTCCTGGTAGTGCTTCAACATTGTAGAGAATCCGGCGATCCCGCGGGCACTCAACGTTTGAACAGGTCCGGCACTGATACAATTAACCCGAATCTTTTTTGTTCCCAAATCGAATGCAAGATAACGAGCAGTCGCTTCCAGGCTAGCCTTGGCTACTCCCATCACGTTGTAATGTGGAACCACTTTTTGAGAACCGTAATAGGTCATGGCGATGACAGATCCACCCGAGGTCATGAGAGGCACTGCTTCACGGACGATCCCAACCAGGGAGTAAGCACTAATATTATGCGCCGTGAGAAATGCCTCCCGGCTGGTACTGACAAAATCACCTTCCAGTGCTTCTCGAGGAGCGAAAGCAACTGAATGGAGGACCAGATCCACTCGATCGGTGTGTTTTCGCACATTTTGGAAGAAATCAGCGATTTCCGAATCGTTGGTTACATCACAAGGATACGTGGGTACGTCCGCGCCGAATGTTCCAGCCAACTCTTCGACGTTTTCCTTCAGCCGTTCACCCTGGTAGTTGAAGATCAGCTTTGCCCCGGCTTGGGCCCAGGCTTGTGCGATCGCCCAGGCGATACTGCGTTTATTGGCAACACCAAAAACGACACCGATCTTACCATCAAGAGTATTCGAACTCATGCCAGTTATGTAATGGAGCGCGGCTTATTCCTCAACCCGGGATCGCTCTCCAACACAACGCCGGGAACGGCGTGAACGCTGGGAGGTGACAGGTGAGAGGTGAGAGCGGCCCGAACATCCGTAACGCCTTAGGTCGGGTGGTCCGGCCCAGGATCACCGAATCGAGAACGAGATCAGAAGCCGGCACGAGATGGTTGGCGACCATATTGCCAAGTCAACCGGCTACTATAATCGGAATCCAGCAGAGCGGTACAGGTTCAGGACATCGGTAACACTTTAGGTTCAGGACATAGGTAACACTGCAGGGCGATGCCCTGGAAGAAAAGTGAACCTATGGAACAGAGAATGGAGTTTGCGCTGAAGGCGCTAAGGAGTGAGAACTTTCGG
>DATNNZ010000349.1:0-10584 GCA_035601575.1 Chthoniobacterales bacterium | reverse complement strand
CACACTTTAGTCTGTATTGAGAAACTTGACGAACTCATCGATACCAAGGATCCGAAGCTCGCCGAGTATCAGGAGCTTTTTCGCAAGTTGGAGGATCCGTATGTCCTTTATCTTGCGTTGTTGCTGCATGATACTGGCAAGGCTTCTGGCGCACGACACCACGCCGAGGCCAGCGCCCTGAATGCTCAAAAAGTCGCCGCGCGCTTACAGCTTTCGCCCGAACGCCGCAGCCGTCTTATCTTGCTCGTGGACCATCATCTCACTCTTTCCGAGACGGCTCAGCGAAGAAACGTAGAGGATCCGGCCACTGTCGCTGCTTTCGCTAGCCGTTTGCACACGCAGGAAAACATCGACTCGCTCATGCTGCTGACCTTGGCCGATGGGCAAGGTACCAGCGCTCAGAATTGGTCCGATTGGAAGGAGTCGCTGGTTTGGCAGCTTTATCAGGCGGCTTCCAGCTATCTCCGTGACGAGAGCGAATTCTTCAAAAAACGCCGCGTCCAAAGGGCGGATCTTCAGGCCGCGGTTTCCAAGCGGTTGGCCCGCGACTTTGGAGAAGAGATTGAAAACCATTTTCAGTCAGTACCGGAGCGCTATTTCCAAAGTCATGATGTTAATGAAATTGTTGGACACATCCGCCTCTTTCGTAGCTGGCTGGAGACACGATTTAAGAATCCTGGGGAAGCGCTGGCGCCCGCGGTCCGCTGGCACAGCAAGCCGGCCCAGGGTCATAGTGAGGTTTGGATCTGTACCTGGGATCGGGCCGCCTTAATGGCAAAGATCGCCGGCTCATTCGCCACTGTTTCGGTCAATATTTTAAGCGCGGATGCTTATACGCGCACGGATAACTTGATGTTAGGTGTATTCCGGGTTTGTGATGTGAACTTTGCGCCCGTTACCCAAGAGCGAGACCAGCGGGCAGTAGAGGAGATCTTGCGTCAAGCCTTACGAAAAGCGGAGTTTGATTTTTCCCCGCTCTTAACCCACGCCCGCGCTCGTTCTGCTTATCATCAACCTCCGGAAATGGATTTCCCGACCAAGCTAGTGATTTCGAATGAGGTGCATCCGACTTACACGGTAATCGATTTGCAGACGCCTGATCGGCTCGGACTATTATATGACGTGCTCTACTGCTTTTCCGGTTTGAGGGTGACTATTGCTCATTCCCGAGTCGCGACGGAGAAAGGGGCGGCGTTTGATAGTTTCTATGTAACTGATTTCGAGGGTCGGAAGCTGACCAGCGAAGCGACTCTTAGCCAGTTGCGTCTAGCGCTTTTGCGAGCGGCAACTAACCCCGTAACCAAAATTCCAGGTACGAGTTGATGCAGACGGGACGGTTTGTCTGGCAGCACATCGTTCGTTATGCATTACGACATCGCTTTCTCGCGCTCATCAATGTGTTGAGTGTGGCGCTGGGTGTGGCCGTCTATCTGGCGATCCAGATCACCAATTATAGCGCCGAGCAATCATTCGCTGCCGGCGTCGATCTGGTTGCGGGTCGCGCGCACCTGGAAGCTAGAGGCGAAATCGATGATGCCCTCTTTCCTCGGTTGCAAACAATCGAGGGCGTCACCGCCGCCACCCCATTGGTGGAAGGCGTCATCATCTTGCCCGATTTTACCGGGGAATACCTGCATCTGGTCGGAATCGATCCGCTGACTAATTCCGAATTTCTGAATTTTACGAGCGTTGAGCGCGACGGTCAGGACCGATGGTTCAGTGATTCCCATGCCATCACCATTTCCAAATCATTTGCCGATAACCATGCCTTGAAAATTGGCGATTCAATCAAGGTCGAAGCAGGAGAGGGGACGATCGTTTTGACTGTCGCATTTCTGGCGGATACCGAGAACGCCGATTCACATTTCGCGTTCATGGATATCGGATGGGCACAGGAGCTTTTGGGCAAAGCAGGCACTTTATCCGCCATTTTATTTCGAGTTCAGGATCCGAAAAATCCTGAGGCCGTTGCATCTCGGATTGCCGGCGTCGTCCCAGCAAATGTCGTGGTAGAGCCACCATCGGACCGAAGCGCGCAGGTTGCGAAGATGCTGGCTGGATTTCATCTCAATCTTACCGCGTTGAGTCTCGTCTCTTTGTTAGTCGGAGTCTTTCTGGTTTACAACACCATTAGCGCTTCGGTGGTCCGGCGGCGGGAGGAGATCGGAATTCTTCGGTCGATTGGAGTCTCATCCGCCCAGGTGAGATGGTTGTTTCTGGGCGAGGCGCTTCTCTATGGACTGATCGGATCCCTGCTTGGAATTGCCGGTGGTTTGTTGGTAGCTCGCTCTTTGCTCCGAGCTGTCGCCACGACAATTTCGAATCTGTATGTTCTAACCAGTATCGAACATACTTACTTGCCTTGGGGTCAAGTGATGCTGGTTTTTCTTCTTGGGCTCGCGGCTACGCTGTTGGGTGCATGGGTGCCGGCTCAGTCCGCGGTCGGAGTTTCACCGTTGCAGGCCCTGAACCTTGGTTTCCTCATCGAGCGGAGTGAGCGACCCTCGCCGGTTTGGATTGGTTGGAGTGCCGCGGCTGCTCTGGTCGCTTTGGTCAGCGCGATTGGCGCATTGCGCGCCGGGATTCGAGATGCCGCTTTTTTGTGTGCTCTCAGCACGCTGGTAACATTCTGTTTGCTCGCGCCATTTGTGACCTATTGGTTCGGCCGAAGCATCAGCGAGCTTTTTCGCGGTACCCACGTTATTCACCTTGCTGCGCAGAACTTGGTACGATCGCTCTTTCGCAACGCGGTCACGATTGCCGCTCTGGGATCGGCCGCCGCCATGTTGGTCAGTGTTTCCATCATGATTTTCTCTTTTCGCTCGACCATCGATCGTTGGATCAATCGGCGATTGGTAGCAGATCTCTTCATTACCTCAGCCCAGAACGAAATCGCCGGATTTCAGAATTTTGTCTCGCCTGATCTAATCGCATTTCTAAGACATCTCCAATCGATCGACGCTTTGGATTCCTATCGGGATTACGAAGTGGAATGGAATGGGAGCCCGGTTGCGCTCGGTGTTGTTCAAGGCCCGGGCCGCAATCGCCCGCAATTTGTTGGCGACTCAGACGCAGAAAAACTGCGGAAGTGGCACGAAGCCGATACCGTAATCGCCTCGGAACCGCTGGCTCAGCGATTTAATCTTCAGACCGGCCAAAGCTTGCAACTCACAACGCCGGCCGGTCCAAAGTCGTTCACTGTGGTCGGAATTTTTTATGATTACACCCGCGATTCCGGTCTTCTCCTGATGCAGCAATCGAGCTTTGAAAAGTACTGGCACGACCCTCGCGTTCATTCGATCGGAGTTTATCTTAAAAATGGGACAACTCCCCAGCAGGTGATCGAACAAATTCGGAACGGTTATCCCAAATCAGACGCTTACGCGATCCATTCTAACCGCGAACTGAGAGCATCGGTTGATCGGATTTTCGATCAGACTTTTGCTGTCACCTATCTGCTTCGTGGCATCGCCCTGGTAGTCGCAGTCGTCGGGATCACCTTGAATCTGACTGTGCTGGTCAAAGAGCGGGAACGGGAACTGGCCATCTTACGAGCGGTAGGCACTTCCATTTGGCAAATTGCTGGGCTCGTTTTGGTCGAGGCTTTTATGCTCGCCGCCTTGTCTGTCGGCATCGGAATCGTTGCCGGGTGCGCCTTGGCTTTTGTTCTTACTGAGGTGATCAACAAGACATTCTTCGGCTGGACGATCCCGTTGCAGATTCCATGGGAACAATTGGGCTCGATTCCACTGGTACTCCTACCTATCGCGCTGTTGGCAGGACTTGCTCCTGCGATTCAGGCCGGACGAACCGCGATCGTTGAAGCGATCCGTGCATAACCACGAATTGACGAAGTTAACCGCGAATGGACACTAATGAACACGAATAAGCGCTGAAGAGTCTTGCCGGTTAGAAGCTGTCCGCCGAATGCTTTGAGATTAACCACGAATTGACACTAATGCACACGAATAGACTGAAGATTCATCCCCTGTTAGAGGCCGTCTGCCGAATGCTTTAAAATACACCACGGTTAGATCCTCCGCAGCTCGTAGAGCGAAGGCGGATCCATTCGTGGTTAATTTTCAAAGCATTCGCGTTGATTCGCGGTTAATTTCACCAATGTCGATCGCTAGCCGTTTTTTGGCCAAGCTCGGACTTTGTTCCGTCCTTTTGTTGCCGAATCTATGCTTTGCCGCGGAGTTCGATCCCGATGGTTGGCGGTTGGCGCAGCCCGGTTATCACCTGGAGTTTCCTCGAGATCACGGACCGCATTTCGACTATCGGACCGAGTGGTGGTATCTGACGGGAAATTTGCGGTCGGCGGACGGCCACGAGTTTGGGTACGAACTGACTTTCTTTCGATACGGCTATCGCTCACCAAGCCAGCGCATGCCCGTGCGATCACGCTTCGTCATGGATGACGTCAAATTTGCCCATTTCACGATCACGGATATCGCTCAAAAGAAATTTTACGCATCGCAACAAGTAAGCCGAGGCGCTTACCAGGATGCCGGATTCTTGTCCGGATCCAAATTGGTCTGGATTTCTAATTGGGAGCTGGATCTGACTTCTGGGTTTCAAGCAACCGCCACCGACGGTCAACAAGCGATTCAGCTCAATCTTCAACCAGAGAAACCGCCGGTGCTCCAAGGTAAAGATGGCTTCAGCCAAAAGGCAGCCGGAAATGGGCACGCTTCTTATTACTACTCTATCACCCGATTGGATACCAAGGGTGTCCTTCAGGTTGGCGGGATTACCTACCAAGTGACTGGTTTATCTTGGTTCGATCGTGAGTGGGCCACTAACCAACTCGCTCCGGACCAAGCTGGTTGGAACTGGTTTGCGCTCCAGCTTTCCGACGGAACCGATCTAATGCTCTATCAGATCAGGCTTAAGAATGGCGCGATCGATCCCTACTCGACCGGGAAACTGGTGAGCAATGCCGGTGCTGCGACTGACCTGGACGATTTCGTGCTGGTCCCAACGGAATATTGGACCAGCCCGCGCAATCACGCCCGATACCCGATTGGCTGGCGTCTGCGGATTCCCAAGTCTCAGATCGATCTTGAGATCACAACGCCGGTCCCGGATCAGGAACTCAATCTGGGAGTGACCTACTGGGAGGGGGCAATCCGCATAAACGGTACTCGAGACGGTAATCCGGTTCGTGGTACTGGCTATTTGGAATTAACCGGGTACGGAGCAATAGCTCCCGGATTGGATAACGGATCAAGTGATCACGCAAAATCCGGTTGAGGAGGCACCGAATCGCCACTAATCTTCCGCCTGCTTCGCAAAGGCCGGCATAGCTCAGCTGGTAGAGCAGCTGATTTGTAATCAGCAGGTCGTCGGTTCGAACCCGACTGCCGGCTCCAAATAAAACCCATTCAGAGAGTGGCGTTTAGATAACATCTAAAACACGGAAAAAGAAACGTACTGCTAGCTCACTGCCCTAAAGCTGCCCTTAAAAATCGAAAGCCGATCTAGAAATCGAAGCCAAAACACACCAAACCGGCATCGCCAAGTTGGATCCAGCAGGGCGCCCGGCACTGAGCTCACCTCTAAAATATGGACAAAGCTAATCCCTACCTAGCCTTGGCTAAAGCTTATAGGCTGCTCACCCGTGCCGAAACCCTATTGGCCAACACAAATCTGTCGGCATTGACTGAGTTTGAGCGCAATCGGCATTTGGAAGCGTTGCATGATGTGCGCGGAACTATCGCGCAACTCCAGCGCAATAACCCTGATCTCGATCTCGATATTCTGGCGACCGAACTGACCTATTGGGATCCCGAACTCGAAAAGCGCTATCCCGATATTACCGATTGGTCGGTGATGCCCTGAGGCGATCGCTTCCAGCCCACCGTCGGACGTGATCTTTGATTACCACATCCATTTGGCCGCGTTTGATGCGAGATGGAAACGGCTGCGGTTTCCCGAACCTATTCCCATATCGACACCGCGACCTTGCGAACCGCGATTGATAAGATGCCGGATCTGACCGAATAGCATGAAGGAAGACCATTCCAGCCATGAAGAATTTCACAACGATGTCGAATCGATGTGTCAATGGCTGGAGTCAATGAATATTGGCATCGACAAAAACAGGGTCGCACAATACCGAAAAACCTCCCGGATCATCGCCGAACACATCCGAAAGGGTACGGTCAAAGAATTAGAAAAGTCACTCGGCTTTCCAAAGCAGACCGACACCGTTCATGATGTCAGTGAATTAATTTTGATTCACCAACAGCTCAACGATTACGATTGTCCGGTTTTTAAGACGACGCTTGCCCAGGCCGTCAACGGACCAACGTCGCTCGCAGAGGAACGACCTCAATCAAGTGATGCTCGGAATAAGGTTTTCGAGTTAGTTATCGCCGCTCAGCTCAAAGCAGCCGGGTTCCGTCCAAAATTCGTGGAACCGGCTGATGCCATTGTAACAATTGAGGGCATCAAGTGCTATGTGGAATGCAAAAGAATTCAGAGCGAAAACAGTTTGGAGGAGAACATCCAAAAAGCCTCTTCCCAAATCAAAGAAAGATTGAATCAAGAGGCCTCGACAAAGCCACGCGGTTTAATCGCAATCGATATCTCGAAGGCAATCAACACGGATGGAACACTCTATTTTACTGCGCGCTCATCCGACGATTTAACCAAGGTGATAGAGTTCAACCTTGCGCAATTCTTGAAGCGAAATCGCGCAAAACTTACAAAGGACATTCATTCCCGGATTTCGGCTGTGTTAGTCTACTTGCGAACGCCAGCAGTAATCGAATACCAAGGGGGACTGCTAACAAACTTTCGCCGACTATTCGCCATCGCATCAATTTGGAATGATGGGACAAATAAGAACATTTTCCAAAAGCTGCAAAAACGGTTGTTCGAGGCTGAGAAAAACATTTTCAAATAACGGCTATCGATTCTGCCGCAACAATGAAAATCACCACACCCCTCAAACCCGTCTACATATTCACTTACCCCAACCTTGGCTATTCAATTCAGATTGTGCCGCATACGCCGGCCGATTCGGCCAAGATTAAACGCGCAGCTCGGGCGCAGGCGCTTGTCGTTACGGGATTACACCCGAGATGAGATCATCGGCTCAATGGTGTGGGCCGAATTCGAATGAGATCAGACCAAAATGGACGAAGAAGAAAATGATGACCGGGTGGGCCTCTACGGTTCGAAGAAAGCCCTTACCAAAGGGCAATGGGACGAAGTCGTTCGAGGTCTGGGGCTCGTAAGCATCGAATTTCAGTCATTAGAGTCCGTGATTAAAATGGCTATTGGGGATTTGGTCGGGAACATCGAAGCAATAATCGGAACACTGATTACCGCGGAGTTATCTTTTAAAGCGGCATCGCACCTCCTCTATGCGCTTGCTACATATTGGTGGCAGAATGATTCCGCCGCACTCCAAAGACTTAATGACATTTTAAATCGCTGCGAACAGGCCGAAGGAAAGAGAAATCGGCTGATCCATTCCGATTGGTACCCTGATACCAAAACTGGCAAAGGTGCTATTCGCTTCAAATCAACTGCCCGCAATCGAAAGGGCCTTCGTATTCAACAAGAATCTACTACACCGGCAGATATGAACAAAGTTGCCGAAGAGCTAAAAAGTTGCCGACATGAGCTTTGGGACCTGCTTATAGACAGGCTGCCCAACTTGAAAAACGAATTTACTCGAGCCATGCCTCGTCCAAAAGCTTAGTTAGAACGATGATTTAGCCGCCGGCAGGCGCTTGGATGTGAACGCGCGTTCACATTTATGGGAACCGCGAGCTCGTGGTCTTTTTCCTTTTCGGGTACCCGCGTTTGGCTGGCGCCGATGGGACTACGGGTACGATAAGCGGTTAACCCGGGAACAATCGGTAGCCATTGACGAGGTTTTACCATCGATAGCGAGTACCGGGAATGGCCGGGGGAAGCGGAGGAAGAGGATTAGCGTGGGACCGCCAAAATTTCTATGAGCATTAATTTTGAAATAAACAATCGGGTCAATAAAATCTGGACAGAGATAGAAAAGGAGGCACCAGGGGACACCAGATTCTCTGAAGTGCCGGATCTTCTGGCGGTGATCAACGATGTAATAAGGATTTTAGAAGTCCGTATTCCGATAGATGTTCCGTATAAAGAACTCGAACCCCCTGGGATAATTGTTCACGAGGGTCCGGGCATTTACGCTTTACTCGATAGCAGTTGGGATTCTGGCAGTCATTGGTGCCCTTCCATCTTGTGGATCGGTCAAAGCGACCACGTAAAACGGCGGGTAGGACAATGGAAAAGCAAGGAGATCATTCTTTTCGATGGTATCCGAACCGTGTTTATCGAACACGAGTATATGCGCCGATTCATCGAGCGAGAACTTATCCATTGGTTCCGTAAGCCCGAAAGCGGTCACTCACATAGTCTGCAAAACTTACGCTAAGATTCTCCCGCCCAAAATAATGGTCCATTTCCGGGAGCAGCGCGGGGGCTTAAAGGAGTCCCTCGAAACTCTTTGCACGCTTAACGGCAACGGTGGCAAATGAGCCGGCGAACAATCGCGAACAAAGCCCCCCAGCTCATGATAGCGGCCCCCTCAAGAAAACGCGCCTAGCGCCAACCTCGTGCGTCGTTTTATGCCCGTTTGGAGCCATGCGCCGAGATTTTCAGCAATTGGCGTTGCCGGCCATTCCATTCCCGGACGGCATGGTCGCGGTCGTAATAAAATCCACTCGATTGGCCGCACCAGTGGCAGACGACGCCTCCGGTATTGTGCCCAAAGGAGTTGTTCTCCAGCCGAACGTATTCCGCCGGCACCGAGGCTGAAAGTCTTCAGACCAACTCGCTGAGTAGTTTTAGTTGATGCCACGACCTAAAACGAACCGGCCACCCACCTACGTGGGTGAGGTGAAATTCTATCGCGACGTCCTGAAGATCAGCTATGAAAGCGGCACCAAATGGCGACAATTAGGCGTTATTCGGGCCGATGCGCTGATGGACGATGGGCGCCCAATCTTTCTTCTCTCCCCCGAAGCGATCCAGGCGGCCAAGGCGCGAATTCACCAATACCGAGTCCAGGTCGCTCGCTCCCGTTTCAATTTACCCGTATCAACTTTATGCGAGAAAACGCCGATCGCTACAGTCTAAGCCGCGCCCTCCGATCGCTCTTAGATCTCGGAAGCCCGAGAGGGCTCGAAATGGAGTGGAGCTCCACACTCGAACGCAACCTGAGCCCGAAGCTCAAAGAAATGAGGTCGGGCAATATCGGCACCTTGATTCCCAGCTCCGCGTTTGGTCTCTCGACCCGCGCAGTTACCAGTGGCGGCAGTGGCGGATCGATGGTCGGGACAAAGGTCCAGCAATTGAGCGGGATTTTGGGCTGGAGCGCTGTGGTTCGCTCGGGCGCACAACTCCTAGGACCACTCAAAGATGATGTTCGCGTTTTTCACGATGGAAATTTGCCGTCCGCCACATGGCTCGCCGAAACCGGCGCGGTGCTGCCAGCCGACGTAAGTTTCACCGCTTCGACGTTGAGCGCGAAAAGGGTCTGCGCTCAAATCATCGTCAGCAAACAATTGCTCACCCAAAGCGTGGGGTCTGTTTCCTTGGACCAATATCTCGCAGATAAAATCCGTGTAGCTGTCGCGTCCGTGCTCGATCAAGCGGCTTTGTATGGCACAGGGGGGCTCGCGCCTTTTGGTGTAATCCACGTGGCGGGATCACAAAACGTGACCGTCGCTAGTCCACCGGTATGGGCCGACCTGGCCAAAATGCGCTTCGCAGTGATTAACTACGATGCGAACCGCGACTGGTTCGGTTGGATCACGAGCCCGAATGGCCGGCGCTACCTTGAAGCGACAGCCCGATTCGCACAGGGCGGCACCAGCTTATGGGATTCAATGACTCGGGAAGCAGAACTAAGCCTCGAGGTTTCCGACGACAGGCTTTTCGCCGGCTTATGGAGTTATTTGGTGATCGGCTATTGGACCGGAGACTCGACCGGACCCGCGACGGATCTCGTCATCGACCAATTTTCGAGAGCGGAAAGAGGTGAAGTCGTCATTACCGGCTCCCTCTTCTGCGACGTCGCGGTCCGGTGGCCCCAATTGTTTGGCTTCACAGCCGCTACCATTTTTCCGCCTTAAACCCTAGAGCCGCCGCTTCGCGAGGAGCCTCTCGGTGAGAGTTCCCTGAAAGTTCTCCTTCCGTAAAAAAACTCGGGAATTTCCTCTGCGGGAGTGAAACTGGAACCCCGGGAGGTTCCTCCCGAGCGGCGCATGGCGGCCACAGAAAGAGCAAACAAGCGAAGCAAAATCAACCTTGGAATCCAAGGTTGAAATACGGTGCGAATGCCGCAGCGGAGTAGCTTTGGGCTATTGGCGGCTCAAGTTGTCCTCCAATCTGCCGTACAAAGAGTCTTGTATACTCATGTGTCCCGGATTATAAAATTTGTCTTCCTGCTTTGGGTTGCATTTTGGAGCGTTATTGACGCTTCAATCTGGGCAACCGCTTCGTGGTGCCTTCTGGGGTACTTTAAGATTCTTTGGTTCCAATGCTTCTGGGTATTCATGCTCGTTCACCTTGTCTGGAATA
>DATNNZ010000348.1:0-44517 GCA_035601575.1 Chthoniobacterales bacterium | reverse complement strand
CCATTTCAAACCCCTTTCGGGCCATCTTCCAGTCCACTCCGTTGAGGTAGATATTGGATAATAGCGGACTGATCCCTGCTCCTTGCGGGCTCCCTTGCTCTGTGGCCTGCCATCCTTTCATGCGGTCCATGACTCCGGCCTGAAGCATTCCCCTGATCAGGCTCAATACTCTGCAGTCGGCGATTTTCTCTCCGACTCGTTCCATTAGCCCTTCGTGTGGTATGGAGTCGAAGTAGCTTTTCAGATCGGCATCCACTACCCAGTGATAGCCGCTTCTTAGCAGTTCATCGACTCGGCGCAGTGCGTCTTTGCACCCTTTCCCAGACCGAAACCCGTAACTCTGCTTTGCGAACTCTCGCTCGAAGAGCGGTTCGATCACTTGGAGCACCGCTCCTTGCTCGATCCGGTCTCTGACCGTCGGGACTCCTAACGGCCGTTTCTCTTGGCTCCCGGGCTTGGGTATCCATACTCGTTTGACGGCTTGTGGCCGGTATTGATTTGTTCTGAGCTCTTGCTCCAGCTTTTGGATCGTCCGCCAGGTTCTTTGGACTCCAGACTTTGTCGCCAATGCATCGGGCCGAATCGAGTTCAACATGGTTTTGTTTATGGACTGGTCTTTCGCTTCCGGCTGCTCCCCACCCCGCCTCTCGACGACGCAGTTGCCTTCCGCTACGGACAGGCCGGTGCTGCTGTCCGATGGGGACTTCCACCCCACTGTTGGTGCGTACTCTCAGGCGCACATCTTTCCTGCGCTTCGCGCCTTCCCCGCTGGGGACGTTTTGACGACTGGGCATATTTTGTTTTCTCGCATCTCTTATTTGTCATTATTAGCTGGCTCTCCTAACTTCTCGTAACCTGGCAATTACATTACTGTAACCAATTATGAGGATCGACCGGTTCACAAGCAAAATGCAGGAGGGTCTACAGGAGGGGCAGGCGTTGGCATCTCAATTGCAGCATCAGGAGTTGACGCCGGAGCATTTGCTTCTGGCGCTGCTTCGACAGCAGGACGGGTTAGCCAGACCGCTTCTAGAAAAGCTGAATGTCCGGATCCCCGAGGTTGAGGGGCTGCTCGAGCAAGAGCTGGCTCGACGTCCCAAGATATCAGGTGCGGCCCAGCAATACCTCAATGCCGATCTCCGCAACGTCTTGAATCAAGCAGAGACGGAGATGACGCGGCTAAAGGATGAATATCTCAGTGTTGAGCATTTCATTCTGGCTCTGATCGACCCGCCGAAAACGCCGGCGGGCCGAATTTTGCAAGGGTTAGGAGTCAATCGCGAAACCGTCATGAAAGCGCTGCAGGGTTTGCGCGGTTCGCAGCGAGTAACGGATCAAAACCCCGAGGGCAAGTACCAGACACTGGAGAGATATGGGCGCGATCTAACGGCAGCTGCTCGGCAAGGAAAAATTGACCCGGTAATCGGTCGGGATAGCGAGATTCGCCGGGTGATGCAGGTGCTTTCTCGTCGAACGAAGAACAATCCGGTGCTGATCGGCGAACCGGGGGTTGGCAAGACTGCAATTGTCGAAGGATTAGCTCGGCGAATCATCAGCGGCGATGTGCCTGATTCGCTAAAACGGAAGCGAATCATCGCACTCGATCTTGGTTCGATGATCGCTGGAGCGAAATTCCGCGGTGAATTTGAAGACAGACTTAAAGCGTTCCTCAAGGAGGTGACCGACTCCCAGGGCGAGATCATCCTCTTTATTGATGAGCTGCACACAATCGTTGGGGCCGGAGCGGCGGAAGGGGCAGTCGACGCTTCCAACCTGTTAAAGCCGCAACTGGCGCGAGGAGAGCTGCGCACCATTGGGGCAACCACGCTGGATGAGTACCGAAAGCACATCGAAAAGGACGCTGCGCTCGAACGGCGTTTCCAACCGGTAATGGTAGACGAACCGAGCGTGGAAGATACCATCGCGATTTTACGAGGATTGAAGGAGCGATACGAAGTGCATCATGGTGTACGGATCCAGGACGCTGCTCTGGTGGCAGCGGCAACCCTCAGCCACCGGTATATCTCCGATCGTTTTCTTCCCGATAAGGCGGTCGACCTGGTCGATGAGGCGGGTTCTCGGCTGAAAATAGAACTCGATTCGATGCCGACCGAAATCGACCAGATCGAAAGGCAGATCATGCAGCTGGAAATGGAGCGCCAGGCGCTGCAGAAAGAGAAGGATGAAGCGAGCCGGCAACGGTTGGCAAGACTGGAAAAGGAGCTCTCGGATCTGAAAGAAAAAAGCGCTCAGCTGAAGGCTCAATGGCAGAGCGAAAAACAGGTAATCGAGCGTTCGCGCAAATTGCAGGAGCAGATTGAGAATCTGAAGCAGGAGCTGGATCGGGCTCAACGTCTCGGCGACCTCGGTAAGGCTAGTGAGATTCAATACGGCCGGCTGCCGGAACTGTTGCAGGAGTTCAACGCCCACAATCACCGTTTGGCGGAGCTGCAGAAGTCGCAACAGATCTTGAAGGAAGAAGTTACGCCAGAGGATATCGCTGAGGTAGTGTCAAGCTGGACCGGGATTCCGTTAACACGGCTGCAGGAGAGCCAGAAAGAAAAATTGATCCACATGGAAGAGCGTCTCAGTGAGCGCGTGATCGGACAACGCGAAGCGATCACCGCGGTCTCTAACGCGGTCCGCCGTGCCCGAGCCGGCCTGCAAGATGAGAATCGACCGATAGGTTCGTTTATTTTCCTCGGCCCAACTGGAGTGGGGAAAACTGAACTGAGCCGCGCGTTGGCTGAATTCCTTTTCGACGACGAAAACGCAATGATTCGGCTCGACATGAGCGAGTACATGGAGAAACACACCGTCGCCCGGTTGATCGGTGCGCCTCCTGGCTACGTCGGGTACGAAGAGGGTGGACAGCTCAGCGAGGCGGTGCGGCGGAAACCGTACTGCGTCGTGTTGTTCGACGAAATCGAAAAGGCGCATCCCGACGTCTTCAATGTTCTGCTGCAGGTGTTAGACGATGGACGGATTACGGATGGGCAGGGAAGAACTGTCGACTTCAAAAACACGGTCATCATCATGACCAGTAATATCGGTAGCCAGTTCATTATTGATGCTAGCGAGCGCGCGGAAAGAAATCGTCGAGTCATGGAAGCGCTCCGCAACCATTTCCGGCCGGAATTCCTGAACCGGGTAGACGAGATAATCATCTTCGATCGACTCACTGATAAGGAGCTGAACAAGATCGTTGAAATTCAGTTGGCGCGCGTGTTGCGGCGGCTCGAACAACAGCATCTCGAGCTGACTCTTACCGAAGGTGCCAAACGGTTGCTGGCCGAAGAAGGATACGATCCGGTATACGGTGCGCGACCGCTTAAGCGGGTGGTTCAACGCCGCTTGCTCGACCCGTTGAGTCTCGCGTTGCTGGAAGGAAAGTTCATGCCGGGCGATCGCATCCGAGCCGAAGTCGAGGCAGGAGAGCTCGTTTTCCATAAGCAATGACCACGAATAGATCCGCCTTCGCTGAGCCACGTGAAACAAGTCGTGGTCGATAACCGCTGCGGTGGACGGGCAGCAAGCGAACGCGAATTGAGGGGGCGGACCGCAGCCAGAGCGGCGACTGTCCTACGAAGCCACGGGCTCTGCAAACCCTGAGAATTTGTTCGGAGCTGCCCGTGAAGCACCTTTATAAACGGCAGTCGCCATCGTGTGTCCTTGGGTTGGTTGAATCAATAAACGCGAATTTCTGGCAACTGCTCGTGAAACAGGTCCATAGACCCATTCTCCCGCGGCATCGATGGCCCCAGGATGGTTCAAAACCCCGAATAAGTCCGCTGTCGCACAAGGTTACAGCTGGCAGCCTGCGAATGGACACGAATGCCTAGTCCTGAGCACCTAAGAAAATGCTTTTGCGGCTCACCCGGTTTTGAACTTTCTTTATACCCATGAAATCAGCCTACGAACTCGCGATGGAACGTTTGCAGAAGGGGGCGCCAGTCGTTCCACTGACCGACACACAGCGAGCGGAGATCGCTGAGATTGATTCCACGTACAAGGCAAAAATCGCGGAGAAAGAGCTCCTTCTGAAAGATCAAATCAAGAAAGAGATTCAGGCCGGGCATTTCAACGAGGTAGAGCCGCTTCAGCAGCAATTAGCGACCGAACTACGGCGGCTGCAGGAAGAATGCGAATCGCGGAAGGAAAAGGTTCGGAACCGACCTTCGCAATAGACGACGCCAATCGGCGATGTCGTTCGTTGTTGTTCATTGGCGTTCGCGGGCGTTCGTTTACTAGCAAGCCTCCCTGATACTAAAAACGGGGGAGTTCCCTACGCTTTCTGTTTAGAGTTTGCTCGCCATTCGGCTCGTGCAGTTCTAGAATACCGCTCTGGAGGAAAGAAAGTGAAAGATTCTCCGTCGTTCCAGCGGCGTATCGAGCATTGCTCTTACATAGTCGATTTGCATCTTTGGCAGAGAGGGGATCACGCGGCGTTTGCTACCTTTGTTTACGAAAAAGCCGGAGAGCGGCTCCTGCGGCATTTCGCGAACACCGACGAAACCGAAGTGATCCGGAAAGCGCTGGTGTGGTGTGAGCGACATTCCCATACTTCCCAGCCGCACTTCTTCACCTCGGTTTCGCAGCCTTGAGCACATCGGCCATCAGATCTTTTGGCATCACCCTTCACGCCTGTCTGTTCCGCTGAAAGTTTCCAGGAATTTCCGAATCGTTTCCGACGCAGAACGGGCTAAGTACTCCCTGGAGATATTCTCCGTCGGCGCTGTACCACCTAAAGGTGCCCATTCGCTCGCCCGAAGACCACCCAGCTGAGTACTTTCCGGGACGATAACTTCTTCAACGTATGGTTCGTTGTCGGCGGGGGATTCTTCGAAATTCATTTCGCAACCCACGAATTCGGATTCAAGAACTTTGGTCAGCTCATCTTTCTTCGAATAGTTCGCCGGTAGTTTAACCCGAATACTACAGTTAGTGTATAGAGCCATAGCTTACCTTTCGTTCTTCGTGAGTCTGCGTCTCTGGCCCAACAGCTTCTCTTTGAGCGTTTGTCTCGAGACATCGCAGGCGGCATTATCAAAGCGCAGCTATAGAATTTAAACGAAAAGCAGCGGTGAGAACAAGCGGCTTTCTAGGGAAGCCCAAATCCGGGTTGCCCAGCGTCGCCTCGGCCGCCCGCCGTCGTCGGAGCCGCCGGCAAGCTTCGTGGATTTTTGACTTGGGCATGGTGCCAGCATCCATTTTGGTTCGCTGTGATCGTGTTAGCCGCGATTGTACTCGGCGTGCTTTGAGCCTTCACGCATTGTTAAAAGACCTGCCGAGGAGCAAATGACCCAGCCAGAAAACCGATCAGCGAACCTGGTCGGCTTCCTTGAAATGCCGCAAATAGCGCAAAAAAACCGTTCCGCCGAAAAAGCGTCGTCACCAATCGCAGAGCCGCGACATTAAACGCTAACGGTGAAAATGACGGCCATACTCATAGTGTTTCTGGTCTTTTGGGCATTCTGGAAAGCTAAACACTTCGCTAATTGGATAGGTGCCGCGGCCACAACCAAGCTTTGCTGGTTCATGGCTGGGATCTGGGCGGTTTCATTTTTCTCCGTGTGGCTGATTCTTTCTGTATCGCAATTTGTGGGACAAACATCGTACTGGCCTCAGCCATGGAAATCAGTTGTTTCCATGATCTATGGCCTTACGTGTATTCTGCCATTGCCACTTTTATCATTGGCACCGTACACAAAATGACGTTGTGATCGCTATCGCCTCCCTGCGGCAATTGCGCTTGGTTATCAGCCCGAGGCCTTGATGCGTCCGCAGCCGAGGCCCGCATCCGAACTATCAGAGCTTCCAGACCCCCGCCAAGTACCCAGCAAAGACCCGGTCATCACGCACTCGATGATCGGCTTCTTGCTTTTGGGACTGGGTCACCCTTGCGCTCGAAACGCCGCTAATATCGCAATGAAGCCGTTCGGCTGAAAAAACGTCGCAGCAGCGGTAGAGCCCGCGAAATTGATGTGGAGACCCTAGTCAACCAAAGCAGAGCCGGTCACCAGCAAAGGTCGTCTTGGTGGCCGGCTTCTTTTCCTTTGGAATGGCCTTTCCGCTCACCTCGAGTGGATTGTCGCAACTCCTCGAGCCTCAATCCTCGTACACCCGGAACAGGACTTGGCTGCCCCGGTAGGTGCGCTTTTCCTCGGCCGATAAGCAGCCTTCCAGAAAGTGGATCAACGATTTGACCCGGTAATGCTTGGCCATTACCTGGAGCGTGGCCCGGTCATTGGGTTCTAATTCTATGACATTAATTCGGTGGGTCTCGGTGGCTCCGAAACTATTGAAAGAGCGAGCTTTTGCTGTCTTATTTGGCTTCTTACTTCGCGCTCCAACGATTCGGGGTAGTTCTCCGATCGGAGAGGTTTCGCCGGTGGACTTGGCTTTCATGTTCTGGGGGTGATCGTTTAGAGCATCACTGCTCGTTAACGCGAAACAATACCGGTCTATCCGGGTTCGCGTTCTGGTCTTCGGTGGCTAAGATGCCTTCTAGGAAATGGGTCAGTTTCTTAACCCGGTGACGTGTGGCCATCGATTCGAGAACGGCTCGGTCGGTACGGGTCAGATTGATCAGCTTTACAGCATGGGTTTCGGAACTGCCGGGATTAGCAATAGTGGCGGTTCTGGAGGCTTTCATACTCCAGGGTACACCTAAAGTTGGTTGGAACGAAACTCATTCGATCGACACAAAAGCAAGGCCCGGCTTTGCCTTAAAGCGTTGTCTCCAGCCCGAACCGCGGCTTTGACCGATCGATCACCACGTTTCCGAATTGGAACGGGATCGAGCGAAAATCAGCTTTCACCATTTATCTCTATTCGTCCACGGTGCGGGAACCGCTCACGATGTTTAGAGGATCGGGGTAAACTTTGGCAGCAACAACGTCTCGGCCTACAGCATCGGCGCCGACGAGGCCCTGACTCCGGTCGCAGGGTCGCCCTTCGCAGCGGAGATCGGGCCCTCCTCAGTCGCTATTACCCCGCTGGTGCCTTTCGCCTCGTCCTTCGCTAAGCTCGAAATTGCCAAGGAGGGCTTCGATCTAAATGAGTCCTTCACCCTGGGTGCGAACAGCAATGGGATTAACCCTGTCACGGAAAACGTGACCCTGCTTCGGAAAAATCCTTATCGCGCACGCTTCAGCGGATCGGCGTAAGGCACGCCGGATAGCTACGGCTTTTGACGCAGCATCTCCGTTTAAGCTTGAGCACATTTTCGTGCGAGCAACACAATGAGTTCCTCCGATTCGTCTGTCTCATTCCGAGGCCTTTTGGGAAACGCTTTATGCTCGATCTCAAAGTGGTGTTTTTCTAAAAATGTATAAAGCTCACGATTATCCTTGAGACCCTTCTCAGAAAACAGCGAAGAGTTTCCTCGATAGGGCAAATTGAGGACAATAATCCTCCCATCCGGTTTGAGGTATTTCGCAAAAGCACTTAGGACCTTTCGAAAATCCACGTAGTTCAACGTATCCGCACGCTCTGCTTTTTCGGCCGTTTTAGGGTTTATTCCAAGGAAAGCACAAACCCTAATTATAGCTTTTCGGAAACTCGGCGCCCCAAACTGCCCCACCTTCTCTGCGTCAAGCCGGATTCTCAACTCGTCCAACGATCCATCGTTATCAGCGGCTACATCGACGCAAACTCGCTTTCTTCCCGGCTTTGTTTTTAATAGTCGTGTTACTGGCGTCGCGCCGCTACCAACATCAATGATCAGGTTGCCGATCTTCTCTGCTGTCTCGAGCTTGCCAAAAACAGGCTCTAGCAGTCGCTGCTTTAATTTTGGGGCATACGATTCACCCCAATATTCTTGCCAGGGGTTGGCATCGACCAAGCCTATTGCCGAACATTGGCCTATAGAATAGCCAATTAAGCATCAAAACCAGTATCAGTGGTTGTCATTATTGCCAACTACGATCCAATGCGATCACCCTCCGATGCCCCGCTTCGCCGAAAATTATCTCTTGGTGCTATGCTTGGTGCATTCAGCATTACACCTGAAACGCACCGGCCTTCTTGGTCACACCCAGGGACGTTTCTACCAGATCGGCTGCGACAGAGAGGCCGTTGGCCTTCACGATCGCCTTTTGGAGTTGACGGGCATTATCCCGGTAGGTGGAGTTGTTTAGCACCTCATTTAGCAGCGTTGAGAGGTGGTCGGCGGTTAATTTGTCTAACGAGGTGACTACGCCGGTTTGCTTGTCTGCGATTCTGGCGGCTACGCCGGGTTGATCAAAGGTTACCGGGATTGCTACTTGCGGGACACCTTGAGCCGGAGACTCCAGCACCGTGTTCAATCCCGCATGGGTGATACAGACCGAGCTCGACTTCAACAACTCCAATTGTGGCGCCCGCTTTACGATGATGGCATTGCTCGGAGCCGGTCCGATCTGCTCCGGATCGACCTGATGACCCACGGAAAGCACCAGTTGCAAGCCTTTATGCTTGGCTTTGCCCGTTCTGCCGGAAAGCGCACAGCGAGATTTTGCAAGCTAACCCCTCGTTCGTTTACACAAAGGGCGCGGAACCGACGGTCCTCGAGTTCTACAAGATGATCACCCAAGGAGCCGGAAATAAGATTTCAAAGATCGAGTTAGTCGACCTCTCCGCCGAAGACGCAAAGAGAGCGGAGAAAATTTAGGACGGTCCGGGCGGAACAAAATCGCGTCTACCACTCAAGCCGACGAAGAAGTTGGAAATCACGTTGGAAACGAGTGACGCCAATGGCAATTCCTCCAAGACGAGCGAAAGCTTCCTCGCTGAGAAAGACGGCAAACTCGTCATCCCAATTCCGGTTCTGGCAAAATAGCACCGACACAATTCCCGCGGGGCTAGCGGCGATCTTGCTCATGACGCTTTGCAAGCAAGCGATCCCCAGACTTGCATATTGCTACAGTGCGAAACTCCGAAAACGATTAAAACTTCTCCCAGACCGATCCTGCGAAAAGGAACAAGGGTCGGTAGTAGCTTAACGTTAAAACGAAAACTTAAGACTCGACCCTTTTTTGGATCTGGAATCGGTTGCTTAAGCTTCCTTGTGCCAGATTTGGCGGGCAGAGGTTTGGTTTGGTTCTGCGTTGAGCTTTAGGGTGTAAGCGGCCACCAAGGTTTTCCCTTCGTCTATCAAGTACCTTTTGATGATCAGTTGGCCCTCTTTTCCCTGTTTGGTTTTGATCTGATGAGTCTCGGTGAGCTGCTGGTGGTCCTTGGACCAGGCGGTTCTGGTCTTGAGGGAAGTCGCTCCCAAGAGGTCTAGCTTGCTTGGCGCGGTGCGTCCGTCGAGGTAAAGGGTTTCATCTAAGGCGAAGAAGGGACCGCGGACAGCGATCGTCATAACATGTTCGGTTTGGTGGATGGTGGCTTTAAGCTTAACCGAGGCGGCGTATTTTCGTTCGAGGAGACTGGCCCCGATTTGCTTCATCAGGGGTTCGAACGAAGTCGATGCTTTAAGGTCCAGCGCCCAGGTACCGGTGAAATTCGGATCGTCTGGTTGATCCGGATGGAGCGCGGCGGAAGTTTTGGGCAGACTGCATAGAGCGAGCCACACGAGGGCGGCGAGCCAGCGGAGCAGGAGGTACCTCATCAGAGGGGGAAGGGTCTCTTTAATCTGATGAGCCCGAGGAAGTAAAGGCGGGATTTATTCGAGGACACCCGCCTGGGTGGACCCATACCAATGGCCATGTGTAATCCGCAAGTTGCTGCCGTGGTGCGTAAGCAAGGCGGCGACGCGCTCTTACTTAGTTCCGACAAAGAACAGGTCATGGGCAGTTTTTCGACTGCCAATGCGACCGCTACCGGCTGGGCAATGCTACCACCTTCGGCAACACCACCACCTTTAACGGAGGCGCGAACGCCTTTGGATCGGGAATGACCATGCCGATCGTGCGCCGCAGCTCCCGTTACTACGTCATCAAGTACGTCAAATCTTTAGAGCCCTTTGGGATAGTAATTGGTGGTCAGAAGGTCCGCCCGAGAGACGCTGCTTTCCTCCATTTTTTTTTAAAGTTATCCGCTTTGTCACCGATATAGCCAGCTAGGTTTAGCATGTTACTCCAAGAAATCTTCTTAAAATGGCAAGCCAGAAACCCTACTACCCAAGCCATGGCACGAAAGTGCAGGGAAAAGGCGCGGCCGCAGGGCTTATTGCGTGGGTTTTCACCCGGTCTGGCAAGTGTTTCGATAGGTTTATCAGATGACAAGAAAGCCGTACGTGACGGGGGGTTGCGCTCTTTTTGCCGGTTATTTTTGGGCGATGCTCACCCGGACCAATCGGCCCGTGAGCGGGAATTGATTGAGTTTCAAGATCGCGACCAAATGAGGCGTTTGCGCGCCTTTTTCAAAACACGGATGGCGCAGCTCAAGTCTTGGTTCGGCGTATCGAAATGAAGACCGAACAAATTCACACGCTGGTGCTTGGGGCAGGGCCGGCGGGACTTGCGGCCGGCTACGTGCTGGCCCGCGCGGGGCACAAACCGTTAGTAGTCGAGAAAGGCAAGTCCTCGGGCGGTCTGATGCGGTCGATCAAACGCAGTGATTTCATTGTCGATATCGGGCGCAAAGAACTCTACGATCGGCTGGAGCGGGTAGATCAATTCTGGGCCGAATTGCTGGGGAATGATTACCGGCAATATCCGCATCGCGGGGGCGTGCTGTTTGACGGGCATATCATCGAGATTTCCCCGTCGTTTCGCGGTTTCCGGCGGGGAATGCCGTGGCCGATGCTCATTGGATGCGCGGGAGATTTGTTCTGGGCGCGAATGCGGGCGAACTCGGACCGTCCGCAAAACCTGGAGCAGTACTATTATCAAAAGTGCGGACGGCGTCTCACGCAAATCACCTCGCAGGGTTTTCAAGAGAAATTGTCCGGCATGAAGTGGGCCGAGGTGAAATTGCCAGAGAATCATTCGCACGGCAGCGACGCGACGTTTTTCCAAGCGGTGAAGGCGCTGATGGTGCGGACATTTTCGCGCAAAGAAGTCAATACGTTCAAGGGAGTCTGGCGGCACCCCGCGCGCGGGACGGGGCAAATCTGCGACGCGCTGGAGCGGGGCGCGGCGCAAAAGGGAGGCAGATTTGTTTTCGAATCGAATGTGTTGGAGATTAATTCCAGCGACGGAAAAATCATTTCGGTCAAGGTCGAGGCCTGCGGGGAAACGGTTCTCTATGAAACGGAGCATGTTATTTCGAGCATCCCGGAACAAATTCTGTTGAAACTGTTGTTGAAGGACCGATTCACGACGCTGGACGTCGCGCTGAAGGTGCCGCCTTCCTCGAAAAAGACAATCGTGCTGGTCTATTTGTTTTTGAACGAAGAACCGCGTTTTCCACACGCCTGGCTCAACGTGACGTGTCCGCACACCCGGATTGGACGAATCACCAATTACTCGGGCATCAACCGGCAGATGGTTCCCGCCGGGAAAACCTGCCTGTGCTGTGAGTTCTACTGCAGTGCGGGAGACCCTTTGCTTGAACGGGATCAAAACGAGTTTACGGCCCTAGCTCTCGAAGAGTGCGCGAAATACAAACTGCTGGACGCCGCGACGTGTTTTGACAGTCTCGTCATCAAGTTGCCCGGAGCTGATGCTTCTCAGAACCGCAGCAATTGGATGAACAATATGAGAAAAGGGCTGCTCGAGGAGTTGCGGCCGTTCAAGAATTTATATTACGTCAGGCGGACGGATCTGGACATTGCTACGCTGGCCGGCATGGAATCGGCCGAGGCGATATTGGCGGGCGATCGAACGACATTTGATCGCCATATCGATCCGACGCAGCTGGGGATTCGTAGCACGAAGAAGGCGTTTGAATTCAAGAACCCGATGGAGCAGGGAGTTTGAAGGCCGGGTTGCGGGAGCGCTAGGAGTGTGAACATGGTGATTATCAACGCATAGCCTGTTCCGTATACACACACCTCGGAGAACGGCTCTGGTAAAGGATGTTCCGTCTGTTCCGTCTCAAATGCGCAGACGCGCGCGCCCGCGCGGGCGTGCGCATAGGAGCTCTTTTCCCGTTGTAGGGTAAAATGCAAAACCCCTACCCCCCACCCTCCGAGCTGGGGATACCTTAAGCCGGCGCCTGGCCCCGGGGGGTAATGTTCCAGAGCAAGGGACAAATTCCCGAAAATCTGCAGCCTCCACTTGTGACTGCGGGCAATGCGCGAGATGGGACCCAGCAGCGGGCAATAGGCGGGTCGAAAATGCTGCGTTAGGCGGGGACTGGTCACCGTCCTAGGCGGGGCCCGAGAGCTCGGGCATCAGGCCCGCGAGCGGCTGCGCTCTTTTCGCTCTTTGGTGCAAAGTAGGCACGGGATTTCCAAGGATTTCGCGGGACATGTTATCCATTTTCTAACTCAGCTGGGGCAGCGACTTTTCTAACTCAGTGCGCGTCAATGACTTGGAGGTAAGGGGATTCGAACCCCTGGCCTTCTCATTGCGAACGAGACGCTCTACCAACTGAGCTATACCCCCACCTGAGAAAGGTTGGATAGTTACAGCACAAAATGACCAATAGCAAATACCCAATGTCGGCTATTGGTCATCGGCTATCGGCTATTCTAATGCCCAGGTTCCGAGAGGCTATAAAAACTACGGAAATCGAAAAATTGGAGTAACAGGATTCGCTTAAGCTTGGCTCGATCTAGCCGATCAAGCGAACAACAGAAAATATGGGTCCTCTCCTTCTTGGGCAAAAAATCCGGCTCTGCTTTGGGATACACGTCTCCGGAACACCTTTGCTCAAAGAGGGGTATTGGGAAGTTTGGTGTGCGAGTGGCGCAACGCGCGTGCTTATCCATTTGTATAACGATGGCAAGGTGGTTGCGACGACATCGAACGGCAATCTTTGGGTGTTCGATCGACTAGAGACTGTGCCCCAAAAAATAGTCGCGGATCTAGACTTTCAGGCGGTAGGGTGAAACCATCCAAGCGGCTCCGCCAGGTTGGCATGGACGACAAAATGGCGGAGTCGCAGAAGTCTGCGGCAGAATGAATACCTGGCGAAGGGCCGTACTATTCTTACAGATTCCCGCGGCGCGCTTGTTCTCTTTCGAGTGCTTCAAATAACGCTTTGAAATTGCCGACACCAAATCCCTGGCTGCCGTGTCGTCGAATCACTTCGTAGAATACGGTCGGACGATCCTGGACCGGTTGACTGAAGATCTGCAGCAAATAACCTTCATCGTCGCGATCTACCAAAATACCACGCTTTGCTAACTCGCTGATATCCTCGTCGATCGGACCGACCCGAGTCGGTAATTCTTCGTAGTAGGTCGGCGGTATGCGGAGAAAATCAACGCCGGACGCGGTAAGTGCATCGACCGTCGCGATAATATCTTTGGTGGCCAGTGCGATATGCTGCACTCCCGGTCCCCCGTGATGGATGAGGTATTCCTCGATCTGACTGCGTCGCTTTCCCTCCGCCGGTTCATTGATGGGAAATTTGATTCTACCCGAGCCGTTCTGCATCACCTTGCTCATCAGGGCCGAGTAATCAGTACTGATATCCTTATTGTCGAAGTGGGTGAGCTGGCTAAAGCCCATCACGTCCCGGTAAAAGGCGACCCACTCATTCATTTTGCCGAGCTCTACGTTGCCGACGATATGGTCGATCGCTACGATTCCGGTATCGGGAGCGGGTGCTGGATTGTCGATCTTTTTAAAGCCGGGCAAGATTCCGCTATAGTTGTCTCGCTCGATGAAACTGTGCACGGTATCGCCATAGGTAGCGATCGTTGCTCGGACGAACCGTCCAAAACTGTCTTCGAATTCTTGCGGTTCTTGCACGATTTTGCCGCCGCGGCGGACCGCTTCGTCAAATGCTGCTCGCGTGTCGCGGACGCGCAGAGCGATGTCGCGAACGCCATCGCCATGGGCCGCGATATGACGAGATATTGCGGACGCCGCATCCGGCGCGAGTGGGGAGGTGAGAAGAAACTGGACCTGGCCTCTCCCAACGAGCCACGAAGCTCGATCGCGGACCCCGGTTTCCAGTCCGGAATAAGCGAGTGGAACGAGACCGAGAGTAGTCCGATAGAAATGCGCTGCTTGCCGAGCGTTGGATACGTAAAACTCGACGTAATCGATGCTTTGAAATTCGAGAGGATCAGAACTCATGGTATTGGAGGGATTACAGCTATGGGTCGCATGACCGGGTGGCGGAGGGCGCAACCGATAAAATACAATCCGATCGGCCCCGGAAGCAAATGAAAAGCGGCTAAGCAGCCATTCCGATGGGTGGAATGACGTTCCGGATTAGATCATTTGGGGAACGGTTCCGGCCGAACACAAACCGGACTCGCCAGAGCGATCCTATCGAACCAGCCCTTCCGCCGTTCGCTTGAGCGCGGATATGATCCTGAGCGCTTTGTTGCGATCTACTCTGGTCTCCGGCGCAACGGCGACCAAGACTAATGGCGCTCGGCGGTGGAGGCTATCTTTCCAGCTGACCGGCACCGCCATGCCGACGAGCTCTTCGGTATATTCACCATGCTCGATCATGTGTCCCGCCTGGTGAACCTGATGAAGTCGGCGCAGGAATTTTGCGCGATCCACGATCGTGCGTCTGGTGTATTTGGGCAACTTTTTTGGCAGATAACCAGGCCAGCTTTCAACCGGAAGACTTGCTAATAGCGTGAGACCAGTCGCTCCGAAAAGCAGTTCGCGGCGAAAACCGGCTCGCGCGGCGACGCGTAACGCTCGCTGCGGCTCTGCTACGGCTAAGTAGAGCAATTGCTTGCCCTCGACCGTCGCTGCCAGGACGGTTTCGCCTAGGTTCTCGGCCAAGGCTTCGACCGACCGGTTAAGGTGGTCGCCAAAAGAAAAGCCTTCTCTGGCGATCATCCCGAGCTCAAAAAGGCGTAGGCTAGGACGATAACCATCGGGTGCTGCGGACAGTAGATCGCATTCCACCCCAACCTTAATCACTCGGAACACCGACGTCTTGGGCAATCCGGAAAGGCGGGTCAGCTCTGCCAACGAGCGTACCGGATGCTCGAGATCAAACTGCTCGAGAATGCGGCTGAGTTTCTTAAGAGTACCAGTAGCGTCTGATTCGCGTTTCTTGGGCATGGGATCCGTCGGCGCGCCCTAGGGGCAGGTTTGAGAAACTGCATAAAGCTGGCCGCAATCCGGAAGCCGCCGGACGCAGTCGGGAGTGCGTCCCTCCCGGCTCACACCCCGGCCACTTGCGGAGTCTGGATCGGATGATACCAAGAGGTTGAGTAGGCCTCGATCGCACTTTTTAACGCTTCCGGTGTAATAAACAAAGGTTCAACCGTGTCTAGCGCGATTGCGTATTCGTTCGTCTGCTTGGTGAGGCCTTGGCGATCGCGCTCCCAAGCTTGGGGATGTGGGCCGTGATCGATACCCATTGGATGTAATGTCAACATGCCTGGCTCGATTCCGCCACGAGAGAAGAACGTCCCTTCGTGATAGAAAATCACTTCATCGTAATCAATGTTCCGATGATAGTAGGGGAGCCGGAGAACTTCGTCGTCGCCGAGCAATCGGGGTGCAAACGTCCCAACAAACACCTCGTCGCTTGAGAAAGTGGCGCCCGCGGTTGGTGGAACATGATAACGCATGCTGGCTACCGGGCGGAAATCGCGAACATTGAGCTTACTGGGAAGAACAGTTCCTTTGTAACCGACCACGTTTTCGATCGGGTTGTAGTCGAAGAAAAGCCGGGTACGAAAACCGGTCCGTTTAATTTGCAACTCAAACTCTTCACCCTTTAAATCCGACCGCTTTTGATCGAAGTCAGGATACTGGATCACGGCGGGATCAAACAGGGCGTGCATCCCGAGAATTCCTCGGTCAGGAATACCGTAAGGAGTGCGGGATTCCGCAATGAACGCCAGTGTGTCATCCGAATGCGGTACCAGACGATAGATGGATCCTTTTGGAATGATGATGTAGTCACCCGACCGGTAGGGAAGGATGCCAAACTCGGTCTCAAAAAGGCCTTTACCTCGATGAAAGAAGTAGAGTTCATCGCCATCCACGGTCCGGTATAGGTAAGGCATTGGTTCGCGCCGGCGGGTCAAAAAGATTGACATCGATTTTTTGGCGCAGGCCGCCATCGATTGCATCAGCAACATCGGGGTGCCACGCGAATCGACGCTGTCTTCCGTAGCCATCTGACGGCAATCGAGTGCCATCGGTTTCAGCGGTCCCTCGATGCGTTTCCAAGCAGAAGGCATCTCGCGTGTGTAGAGATGGGTTGCTTCGCCGAAAAATCCCTGGCGCCCATACTCCATCTCGTAAGTGCCCTCAGGAACCCGTACGTGGGCTTGATTTGGATAAACACCGTTCTTCAGGGGAAACCTTTGCATGGAAAACTCCGGACTAGATGGGTTGTATGCCGAATATTAGCACACGATTCCAACTGGCGGAATGGGAAATAGCGGCGAGAACGCCATCATTGTCGAGAACGGTGGGAACGGGAATAGGTGAGAGGAAATTGCGTTACCTGCTTCATGCATTTGCCTTTCAACAAAGTAACGGGTGAGAGGAGCGTAGCCGATACCACGTTCCTTGGAGGCGTTTTCCGTTCGATTTCAGCCGGTAACAATGTATTTTCGATTGAAGTCGGCCCAACCTCACCCTAATCCAGTAAAGTTATGAGCGATCCAGAATCCCATCCCGACAATGGTCACCAACACGGCCCGCACTGCGGCCATACCGCCATCAAACATGGAGGCCACATCGATTATCTTCACGACGGCCATCTCCATCATCCGGTCGGCGCCCCAAGCTCAGCCATCGTCGAGGAACATGCCCTGGAAGTTAGGGGACAGAATCCTGAACGCTGCACGCCGGAGCACCATTGTGACGGCCATGAGGCCGGTCATCACCATGGTCCCGGTTGCGGGCACGAGGCGGTGCCCCACGGTGATCACGTAGATTATCTGGTCAAGGGTCACCTACATCATCCCCACGGTGACCACTGTGACGATCATGGTCCGGTCGAAATCGTTCCCGAGGCTTAGGCACTCACTCAATTTCGACGTAAATATCATCTTCCTGCGCAAGTACGCGGAAGGTTTGTACCGGCTCGATCGCCGGGGGTGTTAGTGCTTCACCAGTACGCAAGTCGAAACAAGCGCCATGGAATGGGCACTCCACGGTTTCACCGTCGACGCGGCCTTCAGACAGCGACGCCTCGGCGTGTGTACAGGTATCGCTGATGGCAAACAGGGTTCCCTCGACGTTGAATACGGCAATAGCTGGATCTTCGATTCGTTTCACTTTACCTGGACCTAACTCCGATTTTCCGCAAACTCGCCGTAACGCCATAGAGGGAGTTAGCAATGACAAATGACCGATGACAATGACAAATTGGCTCTATAGCGTGTGCAGCGCCTGGCGGATTTCCGCCGCGCTCGAATATCCGAGCAGTTGCGCGATTTTTTCCGGCGGCATTTGTGATAAGGTAAGTGCACGAATGGTGGCTTTAATGGTGGGTACAGCGGTGGGTGCGACACTCAAGACACGCAAGCCTAAGCCGGCCAGCAATGGAACCGCAATTGGATCCGACGCGACCTCACCACAGATTGAGATCGGCAATCTCCGCTGATTAGCTAGCGCGATCACCTGCTGGCAGAGGCGCAGTACCGCCGGATGCAGAGAGTCGGCAAACTCTTCCAACTGCGGGTTGCCGCGCTCGGCGCTCAATACATATTGAGTCAGATCGTTCGTTCCAATACTGGCAAAATCGAGGTGTTCGATCATCTGATCGAACGCGACAGCAGCGGCCGGGGTTTCGATCATCACACCGATTTCGATCGGCCATCGATGCGCGAATTCGCGCGCTTTCAGCGATTGGTGCGCCCTTTCTAAGTGCTGTTTGAGTCGAGAGATTTCGTCTACCGAAGTGACCATCGGTACCAGCAGCTTGATTGAAAAAAGGTCGGCCAGACGGAGGATCGCGCTGAGATGCGATTCAAAGAATTCCGGATGGCGCAACAGTAGGCGCAGTCCGCGGACGCCGAGAAACGGGTTGCCCTCCTTGCCCGGCGAGAGAAATGGCAAAGGCTTGTCGCCGCCAATATCGAGTAGCCGTAATGTGATCGAGAACCCCGCGGAAGCCCCTTGGTTAGAAGTGACCGATGCGGACGGTTGAGCGGACTGCCAGCGGGAATCGGCCAAAATCGGTTCGAGCGCATCCCGATACGCCGCCAACTGATCCTCTTCGGACGGGAGAACATGGAATTTATCAAAGAGGAATTCTGAACGAAACAATCCGATTCCATCCGCGCCGTTGCCCAGAGCGAGCTCGACATCGCGTCGCTTTCCGGCGTTAGCTGCTATCAAAAACTCTATCTTATCAGTGGAAATCGCCGGCGTTTGGCTGAGTTCAACTGCTCTCTTTTGGAGTTCTCGGGAATCCGCCTGACGTTGGCGCCACTCCTGAACCACCTCCGGAGCAGGGTTCACGAGCAACTGTCCGGTACGCCCATCAATCGCAACGATTTCGGCTGATCGAAGCACCGATTCTGATCGGCCGGCGTTTGCGATCACTGGGAGGCCAATTGACCGAGCGAGTATCGCGCCATGGGAAAGGGAGCCCCCGCCAAGTTCGATGACGCCCGTAATTCGGGTCGATTGGATTTGATCAATCAGTGTTGGATTCAATTCCGCGCAGACCAGCACACTATCTTCATTCAAATTGGCAAATTGATTGGTTTGGCCGATCAACTGTTGGACTACGGCCGATGCAGCCTCGCGAAAATCCATCGCTCGTTGTTTGAGATAATCGTCGGCCGCTCCGGCTTGATATTGCGCAACCTCGGTCAGCGTTTCGTACCACGAGGCGGCAGCATTCGCCGGGTTGGATCGTATGCGCTCTTGCGCCTTGGCCAAGAGTGTCTCATCCGACAATATGAGTTGTTGAGCCTCAAGGATTGCCACTTCTGCCGGATCTAACGAAGAGCTGAATTTGGCGACTCTTTGCGCAACGGTCTGTTGGGCGGCGTCAATCGCTTCGGTCAAGCGCCGGCATTCGGCCTCTACTTCGACGGGAGTATTTGGTCGACTATCGGGAATCTTCACATCGAGCCGATCGGCAAATAAGACGCGTCCCACCGCCAGACCAGCCGAGACCGCGATTGGTTCGAGGCTTGCTGAACCGTCCTCTGCTGCGGCTGGCCTTACAGAAAGTACATCTTCACTTCTTAAGCGCTCCAAAAAACCCTCGATCTCTTTCCTGACCCGTGCGGTATTCGGTCCCGACAATAGAAACCGGATCGTATCACCTTTCTTGGCCTGAAGGCGCGCGATCTCTACGAGGCTAGCGGCAACCACCGGGCCCCGTTTGCCAGTGACATTTTCGATTTGGACGTTTTTTGCCTCGGCTCCGAGCGCTTTAACCAGCGCAGCAACCGGCCTTAGATGCAGTCCGTAGAAATTTTCTAAAGTTGATTCGAAGCTTTCCTCGGTGACAACCGGATCGCCCGCCGGCTCCGAACTTTGCACTGCTTCGCCGAGCTGATCTTGCTTTGGGAGAAGACTGCGTTGAGCCGCGGCGACCACATCGGCCATCGGCGAGCCGGCCTGAATCTGTACCGCTGCAGCGATTCCTCCTTCCACCAAAGGACCAGAGCAAAGCCGGACATCAATCGAATCGCCCAATAGATCCTTTGCCATCTCGGTGCTCAGAATAGCGCTTCCCATGTCCATTAGGACGAGTACGCCATCAGATCGAGCGATTGACTCGATACCCTGTTGGATATCGATCGCATCGGTGCCGATTTCTAAGTGCGTTTCACCGACGCCTCCGGCAGCAGCGATCGGAAGCGTGGCGCTCACCGTCCGTCGAATCAGATCAACGGCAGCTTCGGCTAGAGCGCGTGAATGCGAGACAAGAAGAAGTCCAATCATTAGGGAAATAGGAATGCGGATTGCGGAATGTGAAATTAGCTGCCGAGTCTGGATCACGGAGTCTTAATTCCGCGATCCGCATTGCGCAATCCGCATTCCTATTTCCCTAATGATTCGGCGGCAGCTTGAAAGAGGAGAGCGGTGGAGGTGGCACCCGGATCCTGGTGTCCGGCGCTTCGCTCTCCGAGGTAACTGGCGCGACCTTTTCTTGCCACCAGCGGGATGGTGGCTTTCGTCCCGTCCCGAGCAGATTCGGCCGCTTTCTTTAGCGCATCAGCGAGCGACTCTCCTCCTTGCACCGCCTTTCGGTAGACTTCGACCGCGGGCTGCAACGCATCGATCATGGTTTTGTCGCCGGGGGCAGCTTTGCCGCGTTGAATAACACCGCTCAGCCCTTTTTCCAAAAGCGCGCCGAACTCCTCGGCGGAGATAGACGATTTCCCTCCGGCGGGTAACGCAGCCTGCAAGAAGAAGGTGCCGTATAGGGGGCCGCTGGCGCCGCCGACCGTGGAAATCAACGTCATTGCGACCGTCTTGAAAACGGTCGCAATGTCTTTGCCTTGAAATTCTGCCTTTTTTCCCAGTACCGCCTTGAAACCACGGTCCATATTGGCTCCATGGTCGGCATCACCGATGGCGGAATCGAGCTGGGTTAAATGATCTTTGTTTTCGGCGAGCAGAGCCGCAAAGCGCTCCAGCCACTTTATCATCTGATCTGACGTCAATTCCGACATCGGGCAACCTTCCAGGAATCGGTCGACTGGTAACGGCGAATCAAGCACCCCAACGAAGCGCCGGCGTGTGCACCGGTGCATCCCAGAGTTTCGTGAGTTGGTCGTCCAACTTTAGAACCGTGATGGAAGTTCCGGCCATCTCCAGGCTGGTAATGTAGGGACCGACCAGATTGCGCGTCACCTTGATGCCGGCTTTCGTGAGCTTCTCGTGTGCTTTGCGATAGACCACGTAAAGCTCAATCGCCGGCGTGCCTCCCATGCTGTTGACAAACAGGAGCACGTTATCACCGGATTTGAATGGAATATCTTCGATGATCGGTTTGAGCAGCATTTCAGTGATCGCGTCTGCGTCCGCGATTTTCAACCTTTGGCGCCCGGGTTCACCGTGGATACCGACACCCATTTCCATCTCATCCTCGCCGAGTTCAAAGGTGGGCTTACCAACATGCGGTACCGTACAAGAGGTCAACGCCATGCCCATACTGCGACCTTGTCCGTTCACCTTCTTACAAAGCGTAGCGACGTCAGCCAGCGATTGACCCGCTTCGGCGGCGGCGCCACAAATCTTCTCGGCCAGGACCGTGGTTCCAACTCCGCGACGGCCGGCTGTCCAGGTGCTATCCTTAACCGCTACATCGTCGTCAATGACAACCGATTCAACTTCAATGCCTTCGCCGCGAGCCAGGTCGGCAGCCATTTCAAAATTGAGGACATCGCCGGTGTAATTTTTAACGATGTGAAGCACCCCTTTGCCGCCGTTGACGGCTTTGGTAGCTTCATGCATTTGATCGGGAGTTGGGCTAGTGAAAACCGCTCCTGGACAAGCGGCGTCGAGCATACCTTTACCAACGAAACCACCGTGCATCGGTTCGTGGCCGCTGCCGCCGCCGGAAACGATCGCCACTTTGCCTTTCACCGGTGCATCGGCGCGAAGCAGAAAATTGGGATCGAAATGTGCCTTCAGCAGATCGCCATGAGCGGCGACCATGCCTTGCATTGCTTCATGAACAACATTTTCAGGAGAATTGATCAGTTTTTTCATATCTGGGGGAATAGGTCTTATTAGATAGCGGACTGCGCACCGCGCGTCGAGGATACACTCGCAGCTCGAGAACAAACGAACTGAACGAATGTTCAATGGCCGTAAGAATTTGTCCAATTCCAGACATTGTCAAAGCTAAAGCGGTTGCCAAGCCAGAATTTGGAATCCGGATTGAATGGGCTGCCAATGCCCTCGCCAGACCTCAACCGCCAGCGATTAACGGATAACCGCCCCGTCGACCTACCTCATAACCGTGACCGGCGTGCCGAGATCGACGTTGCTATAGAAAATTTGAGCCATTTTCCCAGGCATCCGGATACAGCCATGGGAAGCGGGATACCCCGGCAAATAGCCTTGGTGCATACCAACCCCTCCGGTTATGCGCATGAAATATGGCATTGGTGCCCCCACGAAGTGGGCGCCAGGCGGGATTGGGTCTTTGCCGAGCTCGACATCTTTTTGAACTACGTTGCCGATCGCGTCCGCGTAATCACCGTAGAGACTCGATGCGTGGTTCGGATCTTTTTGGATGATTTTATAGGTGCCGGGCGGGGTATCGTGACCCTCCCGTCCTGCGGAAACCTGAGAAACACCAACCAGTTGGTCGCCCTTATAGAAGTAAGCTCGTTGCTCGTTTAGAAAGATCGTAACCGACGGGCGACCGCTAATGCCGTCGCCATCCCAATATGAAATCGGGTCGTACCCGGATGTTCCGGGGGTTTCGGGATTGCCGCCGCCTGCCAAGTAGGGGGTTTTCGGATTCGACAGACGAGCTTTTTCACCGCTGTTGCAACTGGCAAGAAACAGTGCCGCAGAAATGATTACCAAACTCCGTAAGCGTATAATCATCGTTATTAGAGGAGAATCCTATTAATTGGCTTCCCAAATATCGTCAACATTGCCTTTTAGAAGATAATCGCAATTGCTCAAGAGCGCACAGGATGAGGTTCGATTGCTGAATGGCGTTGGATCTGCTATAACGATATTTTCCGATATGCCGACCTACGAGTATCGTTGTGAGAAGTGTCAGGGAACTTTTGAGTTGTTTCAGTCGATGAAAGACGCCGCGTTGGAGGTTTGTCCGAAGGAGCAATGCCGCCTCGACACGTGGGGTCATGGCAAAGTGAAGCGGTTGCTGGGCACTGGGGCTGGCCTCATTTTTAAGGGGTCCGGATTCTATGTTACCGATTACCGGAGCCAGAGCTATAAAGAGTCAGCCAAAAAGGAATCGGGTGCGAAGGAGGGAGGTACGAAAGAGAGCGGTGGAGGAAAGACCGATTCAGGCGCCGCGAAGTCGGGCGGGGGAACCGGCTCGACCGGCGGAGGGGCCGCTTCGTCGAGCAGCAAGCCGGCGAATTAGCTGTCTTAGTGCCGGCAGTTCTGGGAGTTAGTTTGCTAGCGGAGTTCTCCTATTAATCTGTGAACGACCCGATCATCTGCCGGCGAATCCGCCCGGCCCCGGAAAAGGGATCGAGGTAGCGCAGGCGAAGGCGTCTCGGGGCGCCGATGTTGCGGAACTGACCGAGGCGGAAATCAATGGATACCTTCGGCAGCGAGCCGATCCAAGGGGATTTCTTTTTGGCGATACCTGTCGGTTTGATGGAATCCTGTTAAGGTTTCGATCCGGAGTTTGTTATACGTTTGCCCGGTTTGTCTTTTTTGGGCTCGAGTTTTACGTCTGTGGCATCTACAGCGCTGAGGAGGATGCCGGTCGTCCGACTTTCAAAAACCGTGGCGGCGCCATCGGGCGTATGCCGAGCGATTGCGGATTTCACATTCCGCAATCCGCGTTCCGCAATTGAGTGTTTCCGTGCCAGATTGGCCGGATGACAAAACAGACGGCTGCCGTATACTGCTCGGTGATTCGGTTGACGCGTCGGGAGCAGCTCTTCATATTAGCGCTCTTTTTTGCGATTTTTATTGGAGCGGTGGTTAAGCACTTTCGGGACGGTATTCCGCATGCTCCTGCGCCATTGGAATCGAAACAATAATTATGCAGAAATCTTTTCAGGAGATGGTCGAACGGATCGTGGAGCAAGATCCACGTTATGACAAAGAAGCATACGATTTCATAAAAGAAGCGCTCGAGTTTACCATCAAACAGCAGAAAAGAGGTCAGGCGGATCCGAGCGTGCATGTGACGGCGGCCGAACTAATGGACGGTTTTCGGCAATACGCGCTCAAAGAATTTGGTCCAATGGTAATGACTGTATTCGAGCATTGGCGAGTAACATCCTCGGAGGATGTTGGGAATATTGTTTTCAATCTGATCGAAGCAGGCGTTTTTGGGAAAACTGAATCCGACCGCCGGCAAGACTTTCGGGCGGCGATCGATTTTCATGCCGCGTTTATTGCCCCCTATGAAGCGTCGCAAACCGGTCCGGCTAAGCGTGCGTAGAGGCTCCTGCCGACGAGGGACAACGGGATGCGACAACTAGAAATTCCCGAGATCCGGGTCGAAAAATTCGAGCTGGCCAACGGTCTAACTTTGCTGGTTTCGGAGCAGCACTACGCGGGGGTGGCAAGCGTTCAAGCTTGGTGTCAAACCGGAAGCATTCATGAGCAGGAATGGCTCGGAGGCGGTCTAACGCATCTACTTGAGCACATGCTCTTCAAAGGTACCGCTCGGCGAACCGCGACCGATATCAGCGAAGAGATCCATCGAGGCGGCGGTTATGTCAACGCCTATACGTCATTCGATCGAACCGTATTCTGGATTGATTGCCCGAAAGCAGTCGTGGGCACGGCGCTTGATGTTTTGGCCGACATGCTCTTCGCGTCAGCAATTGACGCGGGAGAGCTAGAGCGCGAGATGGACGTAATCCGGCGGGAATTTGAGATGGGCTACGACGATCCCGATCGAGTGCTGAGCCATCTCACATTTGGTACTGCCTACCAGCTGCACCCGTGCCGCACCCCAGTTATCGGACTACGGCGGGTATTCGATCGGATCACGCGTGATGATGTACTCCGGTACTATCGCCGAAGATATGTCCCAGATAATGTCTTCATTGTGGTTGCGGGCGATGTTGATGCTGAAACTGTGCGCCAGCAGGTCGAGACCTGCTTTGGACAGGTTGTGCCGGCTCCAGTCGCTCCGATTGTTGTTCCAGAGGAGCCGCCGCAGCTCGGGTGCCGGCGAGAGTCGCGAATCTTTGACTCTCAAGTGGGATATTTCAGTTTGGCCTGGCATGTGCCAGCCGTCACTCATGAAGATATGCCGGGGTTAGATATCCTCTCAGTCTTGCTCGGAGGAGGAGCCAGTTCTCTTCTTTATGATGAGCTCCGTGAAAAGAGAGGATTGGTCCATGGGATTGGAGCCTACGCATTTACCCCGAGTTTTCCGGGACTCTTGACCATATCGGGAACCTGTCCGGTCGAGAACGTCGCTGCGATCGAGAGCGAGACACAGCAAAAATTGGTCGAATGGCGTAAGCGACCTCTTACTGACGAGCAGCTGGCAAAGGCAAAACGGATCATTCAGGTTAGTGCCTGGGAGCAACTGCAGACGGTAAAGGGAGTTGCCTCCGACATCGGATTGAATTGGCTCTACACCCGTAATCTCCATTTTGATCAACGATACCTGCAGCGAGTTCAATCGGTGTCGTCGGACCAGGTCCATCGGGTCTTTGATCGATATCTGCACGACGATAATTTAACGGTAGCGACATTGCAGCCGGAGAGTTCGATCGTGTCACGGCGGCCGCGTTTTGTTGCGGAGAAACAGCCGGAAATGCGGGTGCTTCCCAATGGTGTACGAGTCGTATTCATTCCCGATCATCGGCTGCCGATGCTTCACGCCTCGATCGTATTTCGCGGGGGAGTCTTGGCCGAGCACCCACACAACAACGGTATTCACCGCTTGTATAGTCATAGCCTGATTAAAGGCACCAAGCATCTTTCCGGTGCGGAGATCGCCGAACAGGTTGAATCGCTTGGAGGCACGCTTTTTGGCGACTCCGGTTACAACTCTTCGCGGATAGCATTCAGCTCGCTCGCGGCTGACTTCGGAAAAGTTCTGGCCCTGGTCGAAGAGATTTTGTCCTCGGCTTCTTTTCCTGACGATGCGATCGAACGCGAGCGCGCCGGCCAGATTGCAGCGATCGAATCGGAAGAAACCCAGCCAGGAATCCTAGGACGGAATGTCCTACGGGCAGCAGCGTACGGCGATCATCCATACGCAATGAATGTAATTGGTACCCGCAGATCGGTCGCCAGTATCAGTCGAGAAGATCTGGTTCGACTCCATGAGCAGATCGTCGATTCGGTGCCCTGTGCTTTGGCGGTTTGCGGTTGGATCGATGGAGATGAACTCTGGCCGGCAATCACCAAGTTTCTGAGCATTCTTCCGAAGCGATCGCCGGTCGCCCGGTTTAAGGTCCCCAAAATCGGTCCGTTGGGCTCCCAAACGCTTGTGCAACACCATCAAAAGCACCAGGCGTTCATCAGCATCGGCTACCTAGCTTGCTCGTTGTTCGATCAGGAACGGATTCCTTTCGAGCTCCTGGACGAGGCTACCGGAGATGCCAGCTCGCGTTTTTTCGTCAAACTCAGAGAAGAGCTAGGATTAGCCTACTCGGTCGGCAGTTCTCTTTCGCTGGGGCTTGCGCCCGGGCTCTTCAGCATCTATGCGGCCACCTCCCCCGAGTTTGCTGAAGAAGTCGTCCAGCTTTGCCGGAAAGAAATGGAGGATCTGGGCGAAGGAGCGCTTTCCAAAGACGAACTCGAACGCTCGAAAACCAAACTGCTTGCCCAACTGGCCTTTCAGAAACAGAACCTGGAAGCGTACGCGCACGGTTTGGCTCTCAATGAGATTTACGGCTTTGGTCTTGAGTATCTGGAACGGCGGCAACGAGAAATCGAGGCAACTACCCTTGAGAACCTCCAGACAGTTTGCCGTAAATATTTGATGGATAAACCGGCCATCACAGTCATTGTTAGACCTTAGTCTCGTTATACGTGTATGGCAGAATTTCAGAACACCTCGGCCGCGTCAGGCGAAATGGCGCAGCGATTTATCGAATTTGTCCTCATGCAGGCCCAAAACGCCGCTTTTGTGCTTGGTCAAATTCCTCATCCGCAAACCGGCAAGGCGGAAGTGAACCTCGATCTAGCACGGCTGCTGATCGACCAGTTGGCAATGATCCAGGAAAAAACGAAGGGTAATCTGAACAAAGACGAAGCGCAGATCCTGGCAAATGCGTTATCTAATCTACAAATCGCGTTTGTCGAAGCGGCGCGGGAACAACGATCCGAGCGAAAAACCGATACTGCTCCTCTGTCGGCAGAGCCTCAGCCGGAATCGAAAATCGAGACGCCAACCACCGAGACGCCAGCGGTAAGCGAGAGGGAAGGAAAGAAAAAGTTCGTCAAAAGCTACGGTTCGTAAGATTTTCCCCCGGCTCAAAAGAGATTCCTGCAACGGAATCAGACGCGGCGCCGTCTCTCTCTTGAGTCTTGCCCACTATTGCACTCATGCCCGGCAGCAAGTCTTTTCAGGTTGGTCAAATCAGATCAGGCGCCAATACTCCCTTCTTTATCCTCGGGCCGTGCGTAATTGAATCGGAAGATTTTGCTCGGACGATAGCACGAGACCTGAAAGAGCTCTGCCAAACCATAAACGTCCCATGGATCTTCAAAGCTTCCTACGATAAAGCCAATCGTAGTTCGGCCAAATCTTATCGTGGGATTGGAGTAAAGAGTGGTTGTCGAATCTTGGCCGCTATCGGAGAAGAATTGAGTGTCCCGGTCACGACGGACGTGCACTCGGTCGAAGAGGCCCAAATCGCGAGTGACTTTGTCGACGTTCTGCAAATTCCTGCGTTTCTCTGCCGGCAAACGGACCTCATTCAAGCCGCTGGCGCCACGGGAAGGGCAGTCAATGTAAAGAAGGGCCAATTTCTGGCACCATGGGACGTGGCGAACATCGCGGAAAAGCTGGAGTCCGCCGGCTGTGAGAACTACGTTTTTACGGAACGAGGCGTAACCTTCGGCTATAATAACCTAGTCGCTGACATGCGCTCCTTGTACTGGATCCGAAAACAGGGCTACCCAGTGGTATTCGATGCGACGCATTCCGTCCAGCGCCCTGGAAGTATCGGGACGAGTACCGGAGGAGACGGCGAGCTGGCGCCGGTGTTGGCTCGCTCAGCAGTGGCGGCTGGTTGCGACGGAATATTTATCGAGACCCATCCCGATCCGGCCAAAGCGCTATCGGATGGACCCAATCAGATTCCTTTGAGTGATTTGCCACAATTGTTGTCTCAGCTTAAGAAAATTCATGAAGTGCTTCGCTAGACGTCTGGCGGTTTTTGCGCTTTGTATCGCTTTTGGGGGCGAGCTTTCGGCCGGATCGCCTAGCGGTCAGCGCAAGATCGTTCTGCCGATTCCGATCGGCCATGACGTAAAAGGCTTGCGACTCCCAGTCCGGAACGACGAGGGAAAAATGGAATTTCGGATGGACATCGAGTGGGCCAGACGGCTGGACGAGCAGAATGTCGAGATGCGCTCTTCGGTCATTCAGACCTACGACGAGGACACTTACAAACCGAGTGCCAAGGTCGAGCTGAAAACTTCGGTGATGAACATGGACACCAACATTATAGTCAGCCACGAACCGGTTGTTGTCAGTCGAGAGGACTTCCGGCTCACTGGAGACTCAATGGAATTCAATACCAAAACCCGCGCGGGAAGGGTAATTGGAAACGTGCGGCTGATCATCTACAATCGGGATGAGTTGGCCAACAAGAAACCGGACGAAAGTCAGCCAATCAGTGAAAAACCGTAGCCTTCTGGCGATAACTTTTTGTATTGCGATTACCGGAGCCTTGGCGGCTCAACCCTCACCCAAGCCGACACCCAAGCCGAAGCAAATCAAGAACTCCACCGCCCGAAACACAGCCACTCCGACCCCGGCTACCAGGTCATCGCCAGGCGTAAAGAACGAAAAAAAGCAGAATGATCTCCTTGGAGGAAGCAATCAAAACAAGGGACCAACCGAAATTACGTCGCAAGAAACGCAGTTTGACGGACAGTCTCGAACTGGCGTGTTTATTGGAAGCGTCAAGGTGATTGACCCTGACTTCACGATGACAACCGACAAGCTGACTGTGCACATGGCCAAGCAGGAAGAGGGCGGAGGACTCAGTTCGGCCGAAGCGGAAGGTAACGTCATCATCGTGCACGCTAACGAGGCAAAAAATACAAAGACCGGCTCCGATGCCGGTGCACCCGCCACGCCTATTCCCAGTCCAACACCGACAGTGAGCTCGGTTCTTGCCGATCCTCCGAGTGCGAGTCCAAGTCCATCACCGACACCACCGGTTCTCTCGACGGGAAGGGCGCAAAAGGCTCTCTATGACGCCAAAGATCAGTCGGTTACTTTGATTGGCTGGCCTCAGATTACGCAAGGCGTCAATACGCATATTTCGACGGAGGAAGGCACCAGAATGATATTGTATCGAGATGGTAGGCTGAAAACCTATGGTGGAAGTCGAACCATTATCCAGGACAAATCCGAAGCCAACAAAACCGTTCCTCCAAAACAATAATCGAAGATGTCGACGGGAGATTTAGAAATTGCGCCAACGACCAATATCGCGGCGCAGAAACGAACAGAACCGCCGATCCTGCGGACAGATAAGTTAGTAAAGATCTATGGCGGGCGCGCAGTAGTGAATGGGATCGATATCCATGTCGATCGGGGTGAAATCGTCGGCTTGCTAGGGCCAAATGGTGCTGGCAAAACGACAACTTTTTATCTTATCGTAGGGCTCGTGCGGCCAAACGGGGGTCGAGTTTACTTTGGAGAGCGCGACGTCACGCGCTTCGCGATGCATCGGCGGGCTCGAATGGGGATGGGGTATCTCCCTCAGGAAGAGTCCATCTTCCGTAAACTAACCGTCGAGGAGAACATTATGGCGATCCTGGAGATGTTGCCAGGTAATCGTCGCACCAAGAAGCAAAGGTGTGATGCCCTGCTGCACCAATTTGGAATTGACAATCTCGCCAAACATCAAGCCCTCACGCTCAGCGGCGGTGAGAAGCGTCGTTTAACGATCGCACGCTCTTTGGTCACTTCTCCGCAGCTCATCATGTTGGATGAGCCGTTCAGCGGGGTCGATCCCATCGCCGTATCCGAGATTCAGCAGCATATATCGAATTTGCGTAAATCAGGTTTGGCCATTTTGATCACCGACCACAACGTCCGGGAAACACTGGAGATTGTGGACCGGGCGTACCTGATCTTCGACGGACGCGTCGAAAGCCAGGGTACGCGAGAATTCCTGATTAACGATCCGATTAGCCGTCAACTTTACTTAGGAGAACGTTTTCGTATGTAGCCGAGCAAGGAAGCCCTCCCTGCTTCGCTTTATCCAGAGAAACCCAAATCTTGCCTGTTACCAATCGAGCCACCAGGCTGTCACAGCATTTACCACGTACCTTCGCAGCCTTAGCGCGGCCGAATTGGGAGCGGCAATCAACCATAAGAAGGGGCAATATGCAGATAAAAAATGCAAATCCACCCATCCGGGTGACCGGAAGACACGTCAGCGTGACTGAAGCTATGAAAGAATACTGCCGCAGGAAGGTGGCGACGCTTCACCTCGATTATCCCAAGATAATTGAGGTACAGGTTATTCTCGACGTACAGAAGTACCGGCACCAGGCAGAGGTGATTCTGCACTGCAGCAATCACATCACCATCGAGGCCCGAGCAGAGTGCAACGATATGTACGCATCAATTGATCAGGTGGTGGATCGCGTTGCCCGGCAAATGCGCAAATGCAAAACGCGGCTCATGAAGAATCACCGTCCGAAAAAACTTCGCCAGCTGGAAAAGCGCATTGTGCGATGGGATTGGATTGATGCTGCCGCTGAATTTGCTGCGGACAATGGGGAGACACCGGTCGAGGAGGAGGCGGTGCGCGAGATCGTTCACCGTGAAAAGCGTCCGGTGAAACCGATGTCACCCGATGAGGCAGTCCTGCAGATGGAGCTGTCGCCGAAGCAGTTTCTGGTATTTCTCAATTCTCAAACAGACAAAGTAAACGTCCTTTATCGACGCAAAAAAGGTGATTTTGGGCTGATTGAACCGGCATTTAGCTGAAGCTGAGAGCTCTTACCGTTGATCAATCAGCCATTTATCAGCCGTATGCTCGGGTTGCGAAACGTTGGCGGGTCGTAGCCCGGTGCAAATGGCCGGACAATTTAGTACCGCCCGAATCCCGGATAGCGAAACTGTTCCGATGAAGCGAGGGAAGTTACCGTTTACCCGGGTAGGCGAATTCTACACCCGTCACGGGGAATCCCTCCACTTGAAGCTGGTGGGCCCAGCCAACGGATTCGACCGAAAGATCCGGGAACCGACCATCAATCGACCGGGACTGGCACTTTCAGGTTTTTTTGTATATTTCGCGGAGAAACGTGTTCAAGTCCTTGGAAATGCAGAGGATAGCTATTTGAAAAGCTTGAGTATCGAGGAGCAGCGAAAACGTTGCACTCAGCTTTGCCAACAGCATATCCCTTGCATCGTCGTCTCCCGCAGTCTCCCCGTCCCCCGAGCGCTGACGGAGGCGGCCGCAGATAATCGAATCGCCATTTTCCGTACCCCGATGGTTACGATGCGCTTCATCAACGCCGCAACCATTGCCCTCGAAATGGACTTCGCGCCGACCAAAACAGAGCACGGAAGTATGGTCGACATTATGGGAATTGGCACCTTGATCCGAGGCGATAGCGGCGTGGGTAAGAGCGAGTGTGTTTTAGGCCTGATCGAGCGCGGTTACAGTCTTGTCAGCGACGATGTCTCACGATTTCGAGCGATTGAAGGACGCGAACTCGTTGGAACGGCCCCGGATTTGACTAGATACCACATGGAGGTTCGGGGGCTCGGAATCATCAATGTCGCTTCTATTTTTGGAGTCGGCAGCATTCGCCTCGAGAAGCGGTTGGATCTGATCGTCACTTTGCGCGACTGGCATGATTTGGAAGAGGTTGACAGGATTGGGCTCGAGCAAGAATACTACGAGATTCTCGGGATCCGGATTCCGCACATCACGATTCCGGTCCGTGTGGGACGTGATCTGGCGCGATTGGTCGAGGTTGCGGCCTTGGACCAGAAGTTGAAGAGTCTTGGTCAAAATAGCGCGGTGGAATTTAATCAGCGCCTCCTGAGTTTGATGCAAAATAATAAGGAGATTTAATGGGGCTTTTGAGCAAGCGTTCTGGATCCGGCAAAATTGAACGGGAAGTGACGATCGTGAACAAGCTGGGGCTACATGCGCGCCCGGCTGCCATGTTCGTCCGTATTGCCAATAAGCACCGAGCCGAGATTTGGGTGGAGAAGGAGGGCGAACAGGTCAATGGAAAGAGTATTATGGGTTTGATGATGCTGGCTGCCGGACAGGGATCCAAGTTGATGATCTCGGCCGAAGGATCGGATGCAGAGCAGGCAGTCAAGGAACTGGAGTCGCTCATCGAACGCCGTTTTGACGAGGAGTAAGCGAGCCGTCCGCCCGACGCAAAATCGGACCGCCAGACAGTTAGTAAATTGGGCGAGAAAAGGACGGCCACGGTTCTGCTCAAACTTCGAATCGGCCAGGCTCCTTTTTTTATTCGAAACTTAACCAGGTTTGATTAGGCTCTGGTCCGTCAATGAGCGATCAGGAAGTCACACTGCGGGGAGTAGGGGTAGCACCCGGAATTGCCCACGGAGTCGTCTTTCTGCATCATCCGGACGACGAGGAGCCGCCCAAGCGCAAACTGGACGAATCTGAGATTCCTGGGGAAATAGCGCGGTTCGAATCAGCACTCATTGCCACGCGCGCCCAGATTCTGGAGATGCAGCAACGCATCGCCGAGGCGATCGGCGCCAAGGATGCCAGTATTTTTGACGCGCACTTGATGGTCGTCGAAGACCACACTCTGATCGATGAAGTACTCCGAGCATTGCAACGTGAGCGATGGAATGTCGAGTTTATCTTCAGCGAAGTAGCTAACCGGTACGCCAAGACGCTTAGCGAAATCGATGACCCCTATTTGCGAGAGCGTGCCTTCGACATTTACGATGTAACGCGTCGCGTGATTCGTAATCTCCTCGGCCGTTCCACCCGAACGCTAGCTCAGCTCGATGTTCCCCACGTTATCGTGGCTCACAATCTGACTCCCTCCGATACGGCCATGCTAAACCGGCCAATGGTCTTAGGCATTGCCACCGATGTAGGTAGTCGGACTTCGCATACTGCGATCATGGCGCGGTCCTTGAACATTCCGGCGGTGGTCGGGCTGAAAGATGTGAGCACGACACTGAAGAATGGTGACCATGTTTTGCTCGATGGCAACAAGGGCCTGATCATTGTCAATCCGGCGGACCAAGCGCTCTGGGAATATGGTGAGCTGGAGGTGGAGCTCGAAAAGGTCGAGGAACAGCTCACTGGTTTGCGGGATACTGCGAGCGTTACCGCCGACGGCAAGCAGATAATCCTCTCTGCCAATATCGAATTGCCCGAAGATGTGCCGCTGGTGATTGCGGCCGGCGCTCAAGGCATTGGTCTTTACCGAACCGAATTTTTCTTTCTGAACAAGACCGAATTACCCGACGAAGAGAAACAGTACGAAGCCTACCGCGCGGTGGCGGAAGCTTTGTTTCCGCAACCGGTTATCATTCGAACTTTGGATTTAGGCGGGGACAAGTTCCTAAGCCATTCGCATCTACCGACCGAAATCAATCCGTTTTTGGGATGCCGGGCGATTCGGTTTTGCTTGGAGCGTCCCGACGTGTTTAAAGCACAGCTTCGAGCGATTCTGCGGGCGAGCGCAGTTGGGAACGTTCGCATGATGTACCCCTTGATCTCCGGGCTTTCCGAGCTTCGCCAGGCGAACGAAGTTCTAGAGAGTTGCCGCTCAGAACTAAGGGCGGAGGGAGTGCCGTTTAATGAAAATCTCGAAGTCGGCATTATGGTCGAGGTGCCCAGTGCGGTACTGATCGCTGACGCCTTGGCCAAAGAGGTGGACTTCTTTAGCATCGGCACGAATGACTTGATCCAGTACACGATCGCGGTCGATCGGGTGAATGAACGCATCGCTCACCTGTACGAGCCTACTCATCCGGCCATTCTGCGGCTGATGGAGATGACCGTTGCTGCTGCCCATGCCAACGGTATTTGGGTTGGTGTCTGTGGTGAAATGGCCGGCGAAATCACCCTGACACCGCTCCTGATCGGTTTAGGAGTCGATGAGTTGAGCGCTAGCCCAGGGTTGGTGCCCCGCGTAAAGAAAGCCGTTCAAACGCTTGATTCCCAAAAATGCGCAGCTTTTTTGGCCGAGGTCCGTGATTCCAGCTCGGCAACGGAAATATTCAGCCGCTGTGAATCCATTGCCCGTGAGCATTATCCGGAACTTTTGACGTAGCCCGCTACGCTGGAAATTGAGTAATCTACCGTTGCAGCCCGACAAACTGCTCCAATGAAGCTAGCGATGATTGTCGCGGTCGGAGTGTTACTTGCATCTTGCGTGCAAACCGAAGTCTCCCGGCAAACAGATCTGTCGATCGCCACTTATACACCGACGCCTGATGCGCTCGAGATCGCAGCAACTCGGGCAAAAAAATACTGGGCGAAACACCGAGCCGACGTTGGTCGAGGCACCAGATACTTGGCGATCGAAAGCGATACGATTCCTTCAGCCGATATCCCGGACCTCTACTACCGATTGACCAATTCACCTGGAGTGAATGGGAGTGACGTCGAAGACTACCGAGTCAATAACGACATCGATGTCTTCTGCATTAACATTTTTGACACCCGCACCGGGAAACTCGTCAGTCCTCAGGGCTACGCGGTAGTCGATGAGCCGGAGCGCGGGAGTGTAGCTCGTTTCGGCCGATACATCGCTCAATTTATCGGGGCCGCAGAGTAGTTGGGAATTCAACGGTTTTCGCTCTAGCGCGATGGGCTAGTGCGGGGCGCGTCGCCTGTCCGACGAAGCTTTAATCTTACTGAACTGTCGCGGACAAATTGGAGTAATCGGGAGCCTCGTGTTCCGATCTTAAGGATATTCGATCGTAATCTACGCTGGATAACTACCCGTGATGTACTTTTCCAGGTGATCGATGGCTGCGTCTTGGGCAGAAATCACCCATTTCAACAGATCGCCGATGGAAACAATGCCAATAATCTTCGATCTTTCCAATACCGGAAGATGCCGGACACGCCGTTCGGTCATGATCCGCATACATTCGGCGATATTGTCATTAGGCTCTGCCGTGACGAGTTCTTTGGTCATAATTTCCCCGACCGGCGTCTCCTTCGAAGATTTTCCCTGCAGGATGACTTTTCGAGTGTAATCGCGCTCAGAAATAATCCCAACAAGGGTGTTATTCTCAAGTACCATCAACGCTCCGACGTTTTTCTGCGCCATCAGTTTGATCGCATCGTAGACCATGGCCTCTGGTGCGATCGACCAGATCGAGGAGCCCTTTCGTTCCAGGATTCGGCTTACTGTGCCGGTGACTTCCATAGAGGGGGGGAGAACTATGTAACCTGCCGCACTTTAGTCCAACATTCAAAGAGAAATAATTTCCTGCTTCGGAAGCGTCGGTATCGCCGACAACGCCGTGCCCTGGTTGTTAGCCTGCAATTGAGCGATTGCGGATTTCACATTCCGTAATCCGCATTTCCGCAATTGAGTGCTTACTCCCCACCTCCCATCTTTCCGGTCATCGGAACAAACCGCACCGCCAGCATCGACTGCCGCTCAATGACGTTCCCATGCTTCTGCAAGAGATAAAGAGCTTGAGTCCCGGGCTTGCCAACTGGAATGACCATTCGGCCACCATCGCGCAGTTCATCGATTAACGGCTGTGGGATGTGCTCGGGGGCACAGGTTACGATGACGGCGTCGAAGGGAGCATACTCAGGCCATCCTTTATATCCGTCGCCGATAAGAACAGTGACATTATCGTACCCAAGTCGCTTGAGATCAGCTATGGCGCGGCGCGCCAGGGGCTCGACTATTTCGATGGTATAAACATGGCTTACTAATTGCGATAGAATAGCGGCCTGATAGCCGGAACCGGTTCCGATTTCGAGGACTCGATCGGAGGGCTTCAGATCAAGCCTATCCGTCATGAATGCCACCAGAGAAGGCTGAGAAATCGTCTGGCCATACCCGATTGGCAACGGCTCATCTCGATACGCGAGATGACGTTGGGACTCAGGTACGAATTCGTGGCGGGGGACTGAGCCCATAACTTCCAAGACCTTTCGATTAGTAATACCTCGGTCAGGAGCAGCGATCTGTTCCTCTATCAACTTCCTGCGGGCGTTGGCGAAATCGGCTTGGGTCAGAGATTGCGAATCACAGACTTCCGCTGCGACATGGAGCAATAACGCCGCCGCAAATGCTCTACGCGTGAGGAATAGGTAATGCGGATTCACACAGTGCGCCCCCGCGACATGCAAGTTAACTCGAATTGACTTAACTTCCAAATTTCTTCGCTAGCGGTCCGGCAGCTGCAGATCGGCGTCAACTTAAGGCGGCGGTCTGGCGACCGCGCAGGTAGGGCGCGTCTCTCCGAGGCCGCAGGATCACCGGCAACCCACATCATTGCTCTGGTTGACGCACGGGCGTCAAAAGCGCCATTCTCTCACCGCATGAAAACTCTGAACGCTTTGTTGCTCGCCTTGGCGCTAGTTGCAAATCCCTTACTTTTCGGAGAGGAAACCAAGGAGGCAAAGCCAGATGATAACATCCTCAAGGCGATCGCGGAGCGCGAAAACCAATACACGGACGGTCTACTGCATCGAAATCTCGAGGAGCTGGCGTCGTTGTTCGCCGACACGTATGTGAATACCAGCCCTTCCGGGCAACTCAGAAGCAAACCAGAGTTTTTGGAAGCCCTAAAGGCCGATACTTCGCGCATATCGGAGATCAAAGAGACAGAAAAACAAACGCAGCTCTACGGCGACACTGCGGTTGTCACCGTCAAGTTCGTGGTGGAGGGGACCGACCAAGGCGAGGCATTTGAGTTCAAGGGTCGAGCGACCGATATTTGGGTCAAGCAGAACGGAGAATGGCTTTGTGTTGCCGTGCACTCAAGCCCGGCAAAATGAAATGCAGTTCTGAAACGCGCGATCTCGCGCAAACGGGCTATCGTTCGACCCCTCCGATAGAGGTCGGTAGACCGCTCGGCCGAATGATTGTGGCCCGTTTCATTCCCAAAGCTTGCGCGAGCGGCAGATAAGATTCATCGTTAGAGGCATGGCGCCGCATCCCCCTGCGGATATCCGCAACTTTGCCATCGTCGGACATGCCTCGTCCGGCAAGACGATCCTCAGTGAAGCTATGTTGCTCTGCAGCGGTGCTATTGGCCGCATGGGGCGTATCGTCGAAGGCTCGACTGTCTCCGACTACCATGTGAGCGAAAGGCAGAGGCAAATCTCTACCCAGACCTCGCTGCTGCACACCACCTGGATGGACAAAAAGTTCAATATCATGGATACGCCCGGCTACCTGGATTTCATGAGCGAGGCGCTAGCCGCTCTGCGCGTAGCCGACTTCGCGCTAGTAGTTGTTCATGCGCAGCACGGTTTCGGCGTGGGTACTGAACGGGTTTGGAATTACGCCACCGAATGCGGGATCCCGAAGATCATCGTTGTCAATGCGATGGACAAGGAACACGCAAATTTTGATAACGTACTTGCCGAAGCACGTGCGCAGTATGGTCCGCGCGTATTTCCGATGAATGTGCCGGTGAATCCCGGACCTGGCTTTAATCAGATTCTCGATGTCCTCCGCACTGATATTGTCACCTACGAGACTACTGGCCGAGGCCGGTTTAGCGAGGAGCCGGCAACCGGCCCATGGAAGGATCGTGTCGCCCAGCTCCACGGTGAATTGATCGAACTCATTGCTGAGTCCGACGACACACTGCTCACCAAGTTTTTCGACCAAGGCGGGCTTTCCGAGGAGGAATTTCGGAGCGGGATCCATGCAGCGGTCCAGCGGCAGCTTTTTATTCCGTTGTTTTGTATCTCGGCCGAGACCGATGTGGGTGTTGCCCGCTTGATGGATTTCATCGCGAAGTATGGCTCGTCACCCGTCGATCGGGAAAAGGTGATGGCACTCGATGGCAATGGCAGCCAAGTCGAAGTTACGCTTAAGGATTCCGAGGCAGTAGCGCAAGTTTTCAAGATCATGAATGAGGAGCAATTCGGTGAATTGTGGTTCTTCCGGATGTACTCCGGCGTGGTGAAGACCGGAACGGATTTGCTCAACAGCGCCCGGAACATCACCGAGCGGGTGGGTCAGATTTATTTCCTCAATGGTCGCAACCGCTCCGCCGTTAACGAGCTCGGCGCGGGCGACATCGGCGTGACAGTGAAGCTGAAAAACACCAATACTGGCAACACGCTTTGCTCGCCCAATCGGCCGATAAAGCTGCCGGCGCCGGCGTACCCGAAACCGACCGTCCACGCGGCTCTTCAACCTCGGGCCAAGGGTGAGGAAGACAAAATTGCGGCGGGACTGGCTACTTTGCATGGGGAGGATCCCTCGTTTGTCTTCATGACTGATCCCGAATTACACCAGACTATCGTCGCAGCCCAAGGCGAGCTGCATCTCGATGTCGTGGCCGAACGACTCCGCCGCCGTTTCAAGGTTCATTTCGATCTGGCGGAGCCGCGCGTGCGTTTCCGCGAAACGATAAGGATGCCGGCTGAGGCGAATTACCGGCACAAGAAGCAGACCGGTGGTGCCGGGCAGTTCGCCGAAGTCGCCCTGCGAATAACACCGAAGTCGCGAGATTCTGGTATTGGGTTCGGCGAATCACTCTCCGGGCAGTGCGTAGATCGAGTATTCGTTCCTTCGGTTGAGCGCGGAATCCAGAACGCTTGTGTCGAGGGCGTTCTTGCTGGCTACCGGGTCGTGGACGTAGGCGTTGATTTTTACGACGGCAAAATGCATCCGGTCGATTCAAACGATATTTCTTTCCAGGTCGCCGGGTACTGGGCGTTTAAAGATGCGTTCCTGAAGGCAAAGCCGTGCCTGCTCGAACCGATCCATTCCGTCGAAGTACGCACCCCGGAGGATTGCGTGGGCAAGGTAATCGGAGACCTGTCTAGCCGCCGTGGCAGGATAGTCGGAATTGACACTAGTGGTCACCTTCAAGTAGTTCGCGCTCTCGTGCCGGCCAGAGAACTGTACCGTTATGCTAGCCAGCTTCGCTCTTTAACCGCGGGACGCGGGCTGCACAGCGAGGAGTTCAGTCACTATGAGGAACTACCGCCTGAAATTGAGCAGCAGGTGATCGAGTCAGCGAAAAAAGCGCGAGCTAATCATTAGCATTCACCGGCCTATTCGACCGAGCCTGGTTAGCTGGCGTCGAAATCTGTTCCGTCGATCTTCTCTCGCCAAGCATCTATTTCACGCCGGAAACTTTCGAATTTGGCCTCAATACGTTCCCGGGCGTTTTTACCCAGCGGGAGGTGGAGCGGGCGGGTCAGCGGCTTCGACTGTTTTCGATTATCACCCGAGAGGCCTTTACCGGATCGCGCGAAGCCGCCAAGACGGAATGAAGCCGGCAATGCCGGCAGCGGACTGAAAAGCTGCGCTCAATTAAAAAGCTGCGATTAGCCTATCGACCTCGTCGCGATACGGCATGGAGGGCGCTGTGCCTGGCCGCGTGACTGATATCCCGGCAACCGCGCACCCGTACCTCGTCGCCTCCACGATCGATTTGCCTTCGGCAAGTGCGACGGCAAAGCCTCCGGCAAAAGCGTCTCCCGCTCCGGTCGTTTCCGCGACTTTGGCCACCGAAAAGGCTGGAACGAACTCGCGAAGCCGTTCGCTTTTAACGAAAGCGCCTTTGTCGCCCAAGGTTAAGACCACATTCTTGGCGCCAGTTTGCAGTAACCGGTCGCCTAGGGTGTCGAAATCTTGTAGGTCAACATCGCTTCCGATCAGGCCTAGTGCCTCCGTCTCATTCGGGGTCAGATAATCGACCTTAGGCAATACCGCGGCCGGAAACGGGATTGCGGGCGCGGGATTCAAGATCACCGGGACACCGGCTTCATGAGCGATCTCGATGCCGCGAATCGTGGGTGGGATCGGGAGTTCGAGTTGGGTGAGGAAGATGTCCGCCGACGCGATCTCTTCACGCGCAGCCTCGACCTCAGCCACAGTCAACTTGCCGCACGCGCCTGGGACCACCACAATCGTGTTCTCGCTCGTCGCGTGATCGACTAAGATCGTTGCGGTCCCGCTGGATTCTTCGGCATCTTCGAGAACGTGGATCAGGCTCATACCTTGTTCCTGATAAAACTTGCGAGCCATATCACCAAAGGCGTCTCGACCGAGCTTGGTGATCAGATGCACGTCAGCGTTGAGTCGGGCCGCCGCAACAGCTTGGTTCGAGCCCTTCCCACCGGGCCCCATCTTAAACGCTTCTCCGAGAATGGTCTCACCCCATTTCGGCATTCGTTTGGTCCGGCAAGTAAGATCGGCGACGAACGCGCCCAACACGCAAACTTTTGGTTTCGGCATACCCTCTCTAATTCGTGTTAATTCGCGGTTATTTTGGCAGGATGACTCCCTTTTTGATGATTACGCATCCGTAAGGGCGCAGCTCGCCGGTTGCTATGATGGCGAAGGCCTTTTTAGCGCGTTCATAGAACGCATGACGCTCGATCTTTACCAACGGTATGTGCTTGTCCTCTTGGTGATCGATCACTTTTTGGAACTCTTTTTGTACTTCGGGGATTTCATCTGGATCTTGGACTACCTCCATCCGAAGAGCCGGATCATCTACAAAGGTATCGAGGGGGATCAACTGCAGACAGGCTTCCAGAGCTGCTGGTGCGGCGACCCCGTCCAAACGAATGAGTTTTTTGGCCATGGAAACGGCCGGGAAATGGGCATCAACAACGACGATATCGTCTCCATGTCCCATTGAAGCGAGGGTGTGAAGTAGTTCAGGGGTGTGTAATGGGCTAAGGTTCTTTAGCATAGGAGGTTAGTTACAAGTTGCAGGTTGCAGGTGGGCGGCGTGAGCGACTGCGGGTTACCGGTTCGATGGACGTGCGGTCTTCTGGATTCCTAATTCTAGCTCCTTCATTTAATTGCTCCCATAGTGAGACCGCGGGTCAGGTATTTTTGCAGGAAAGTGGCCAGCAATAGGGCAGGGACAATTGCGATAATTGCGGCAGCGGAGATCTGGCCCCAAAGGATTTCGTGCCCGCCGGCGAACTGCGCAATCACGACCGGCAACGGAGTAACGTTCGAGCCGCTAAAGATCACCGCGTAGGCAAAATCATTCCAAGCGAAGATAAACGTAAAAAGTGCTACAACTACCAGACCGGGAGCAACCAATGGTAGGACGATGTTGCGAAAGATCTGAAATCGCGAGGCACCATCTACTTTGGCTGCCTCTTCGATTTCTCGCGGCAAATCTTCAATAAACCCTTTCAACATCCAGATAGCAAAAGGCAGGTTGAACACGCTGTACGAGAGAATAAGTCCAGCATACGAGTCGACTAGTCCAGCGAAGCGGAAAATCACAAAAAGTGGAAGAATCGTAGCGATCGGCGGAAACATTCGAATCGAAAGAATCCAGAAGGCGAGATTCTTTTTGCCAACCTGGAAGCGGGCGATGGCATACGCGGCCGGCGAACCAAGGACCAACGAGACCAACATCGACGAGAATGCGATCGTGAAGCTATCAACCAATCCCTTCGATGCTCCTCGGCCAAGCGAGTCCGGATAATTCGACCACTCGGCATGGGAAGGGATCCAAACGGGTGGCCGAGTGAAAAATTCGCCCCGAGCTTTCAGACTGCTGGAGATGATCCAAAACAGCGGGAAGAGAAAAACGATCAATATGCCGAGCAGAACGATCCACCTCAGCGAGTCGAACAGGAAACGCTTGGACAAATTAAAAACCCTCCCGTCTCTGCATAATCCCCAAAAAGGCCTTCGCCACTAGCGTTATAACCAACAACTGGATGAACGACATGGCAGAGGCATAGCTGGGGTTAAAAAATTTGAAGCCGACCAGGTAAGTGAAGAAGGTGAGGGTCTCGCTGGAATTACCGGGGCCGCCCTGAGTCAGGATGTAGACGAGATCGAACGTTTTGAACAGATCGACGCCGCGCAACAAAATACCAATTCCGGTCACCGGCAGGATCAGGGGTAACGTAATCCGGCGAAACATGGACCAGCCATGGGCACCATCGAGGCGGGCCGCCTCGATCAATTCTTGGGGTTGACTTTCGATGGCCGCGAGGATGACCAGAGCAAGAAAGGGGGTCCATTGCCAGGTATCAGTTAAAAAGACCGAGACCAAAGATGTCTGGGGAGAAGCGAGCCAAGCCGGTCCCTGGATCCCGAACCGAGCCAAAATAGCGTTTAGCGGACCATAGGAGGCGTTGAATATCATTCTTCCTTGCCACCCGGCGACAACCGGTGAGATCACTGCTGGAATCAGAATCGGGCTTAGCAGTAGCGCCCGACCTCGGCGGACCCGGGAAAGCAGGGAAGCAATGATATATCCGATCACAGTCTGGGTGAAAACCCCGGCGGCAACCAATAACAACGTCCGCACCAACGCGCTCTGGAAACGAGCATCTTTTGTTACCAGCGCGATGTAGTTATCGATTCCGATCCAGCGCATCGGTTGCGGACTGCTGAATTGGAGATTCGTAAATGAAACCACAAGGGAAAAGAGCAGAGGCGCGATCGTGACCAGGAAGAGCACGGCCACCGCCGGTGCTACCATCGTGCGGGCAAACCGCTGGTCGGTCGTGCTTCTCGGCTTAGTTCGCTGTTCGCGGCCTCTACGCAGCTTCGGCTCCGCTTCGGCGCTCGTATTCGTTCTCGTCGTCTGCGTCATCAAAATAGGCGGACAGGGGATCGCTTCGCGCAGGTAGGGGTGTCCGGTAGCCGTCAGTATCCGACAACATACGGCCTAATTGTGATCCATCTCAGCTTTCACTAGGCTATCGGCTATTGGCTATTGGCTATTCTACTTGAGCAGTCCCGCTGCGCGGTAGCTGGTAAGCGCATCGTCCCAAAACTTCTTCTGATTGTCGGCTCCAAGCCGATCGGTGATTCCTTTCCAATCCGAAGCCACACCATCTAGTGCACTCTTCGGGTCAGCTTCTCCAGAAAGCGCTTTAGTAACGGCGACATCCAAGGCGTCGATGTACTGGGCCGCGCCTGGAATATTCAAATCGGGAAATCCGTTTTTCAGATTCGCTTCGACCGCGGCGAGATAACCTTTCACGGAAGCTTCGTCCGGGAATTTGTAGTGGGAGGTATCGGTGAAATGGCTGATCCGGTACGGATCTTGCCCGTTCCAATTAGCACCAACGGTGATGGAACTTTTGTCCAAGGAAAGATGTTTAGCCACCCAATAGGCAGCTTCCTTGTTCTTCGAATTTGCTGGTACCGCTAAAACGCGTCCTACCGGCATCGGTGCCTTGTGTTGAACTTGCCCATTCACTTCGGTGCCGGGAACTAACGCGAATCCGGCTTTCCCAACGATCTTGCTCAGTTGCGGATCCGCTGTTTTTTTGCCGACGTCCGACCACTGCACCACCATCGCCAGATCACCGTTGAGAAAGGCATTCTTCAGTTCTTCATACCCGTAGCTCAACACGTCGGGAGGACAGAATTTCAGACTATCGACCATGTTTTGCAGGCCGTCGACTGCCGCCAGTGTATTGATCTCTGGGTTCATGTTTTCATCAAAGTAAATTCCGCCGGCGCCGGCGAACCGCGCTAGAAACCAACCATAGCTGAACCCTCGGGCACCATATTCACCGGCGCCGTAGAAAGGATGATCCAGTTTTTGTCCGGCCAGCGTATCACCCTGTTTGCGGGTAAAGAATTCCGCGGTCTGTAACCATTCTTTCCAAGTCGTAGGCGGAGCCAGCTCACGATTGTATTTCTTCTGAAAGGCAGCCTTTTCCTCCGGGTTCTCAAAAAGATCCTTGCGGTAGTACAACAACAGCACGTCTCCATCGTAAGGCAGCGCATAAGTTTTCCCGGCCCACTTGCAGTAGATCTCCCGAAAAGGCGGCTCCACTTCGGCCATGTTCGGGTCCCAAATCGAAGCCGGCGTTTTTTTTAGGTATTCGTCGAGGGGCGCCAGATAACCGTTGCCGGCAAAGTCGCCAATGTAGGACGGATAGAAAATTACCATGTCGTATTCGTTCGATCCCGCGACGAAGCTTGTTTTGAGCTTGTCGTAGAGGCCGGTAAATGTTGCTCCGACCTGTTTGATCGTGATACCGGCTTCCGTAAAATCGTCCTTGTACCGGTTGAGTGTTTCCATGTTCTGCCCGGCATCGCCAATGACAGTAACGGTGACATTATCGAAGTGAGGTAGCTGAGCGAAGCCGGTGCCGACGCCGGTGGCCAGCAAAGCAAGCCACAGAGGGAAGAGTCTGGGTTTCATATGTTTGGGGGAACCATCTTTTTAAGGCGGAACGTGAGGAGCGACTGGGACCGGCGACCATAATCCTCTGCCGGCACGAATCGACCTGTGGAGCATTTAAGCTCATCGCTCAACTGTTGTAAATTACAACTTTTGTTGGCACGTGCCAAACCGATCAAGCGCTCAGACGCACATGAGGAAGAAGGATCTCACGCCAAGACGCGGATGGACAAAAGATCTCATGCAAAGACCAAAGGAAGGAAGGAAAAGGGATTCTTCGGTAGACTTTCTATGGGTCTTCAAGGGAAAAATAGTTGGGGTTAGGATTGCTGAAGCTGAAAGATCCAGGAGCCGTGTTGGAGTTGATTGCGGTGATGGAGCTCGGCATTGTAAGGGGTTCGATCGATCCACATTTTG
>DATNNZ010000347.1:0-3611 GCA_035601575.1 Chthoniobacterales bacterium | reverse complement strand
CCGAGTTCGTTCTGGGTCGCGCCGAGAGAAATCTAATTCGCCGGAATGACATTCACATCAACGGCTGGCGTCACCGGACCTAAATGCATGTTAAAAAAGATACGAGAGGGAATTTGGTCGCTTTTTTCTGTCCCGTACTTATCTAGATGACCGGCGAAATGTTTGACCTGAACGAAATCACCTGCCTCGTTCGGTATCGCTCGAATCACTGTGTCCGCACTGAATTGCTCGCTGCCGTACAGATTTAGAATATCGAGTGTTATTGGCGCGTCACCCACATAATCATTGTTAACTTCGATTCGCGCCCCGGGTGGGTCAGAAATGATTTGGACTTTCTTATTTGCATACTCAGGGACCGACGGCACCGACCGATAGGCGCTAGAAGGCGGTGTCTTAGCCACATTTGGAGAAGAGCAGCCGACACCGAATACGAAGACGGCGGTATAGAGAAGCAACGGCCCAAGACATTTGTTCATAGCAATCGAGTGAGCCCGAAGCACAAAACTCAATAAATATGGAGATTATATCGGAGGCTCACGATCGAACTTTAGTAGACTTAGAGAAACGCTAGTCAAAACACCGCAAGTCCCGCTAGCGCGTCGATTTTTCGCACCAGGTGATCGCGGGTGGAGCCGAGAAAAAGTTGCCTCTTGCTCAGGAACCTCTTCCCGGCTCGTTGTGCTGGTGGCTTCTGTTGTGACGAAACCGGTTTAACAGACGGCTTCGCTCGCCGCTTATTCACAATTTCTAGCCTCGAGGATCCTAGCGCGTATCGATCGGTGCAAACGGTCGGTGGAGCTTTTGTTTTATCCCTCAATCGCCGCACCAGCTCAACGTCTGTGATCGCGGCAGGATTCCCGAAGGTCATGATAAGGCTCGAACGCTCAAACGCGCTGTACGGTCAAATATGGAAGCCGTTTTTTTAACAGTTCCGAAGAACCGTAACAGCAACTCCGCACCCATAGCCCGAGTTCGTTCACGGTGATGCTTAGCGGCCACGGCCCGGCACCATTACATCGCGGTTCTGGAAATAGGACGGAGTTGCCTTTCAATTATCACTCCTATTATAGGTCCCGTAAAAACTAACCCTTTTCCAAAAATAAATGTGAATCACGGCAGGCTTGCTCGTTGGATAATTCCGGCACTTTCTGGCAGAATCAACAAAGGTTTAATTAAGAGAGTTTCTAGGGTATGTGTTTTTTTCGTTTGATGGCGTTTTTGTGAAATTGAATAACCGCCGTCGAAGATACCGACGGCAACGTGCGGCCGGGTCTTGCTTCACTGTTGCGCCTATTAACGATTTGTCTCGGCGTTCTAGGTACTTCCTCGCAAATGGTAATCGCGCAGGTCAACGACTGAATGCAGATGAAGTTTTTTTTGCGCGCTCTGAAACTAGCTCCCCGAAATTCCTTTGTAAACCGTAAGGATAGTTAGGATAAAACCGAACGAAGACAAATGGACGATACCTGCGGTCTTCTTTTAAGAAAGACGTGCATGTCCAAAATTCAGTTCTATCGCAGTCGCATGGCGGTCGCAGTGGCGCCTACACTCTTGTCTGGGTGGATTCGCCGTGCCGTGTTGGTATTAACAATTTCCCTCGGCTCTTTGGGTATTTCCTCGCAACTGGTTATAGCGCAGCAGCCGCAAGTGACAGGTCAGTGGGAGACGCTGCCGTACCGGATGCCGATCAACCCCATACGCATCGCATTGATGCATACTGGAAAGGTGCTGATAGTTGCTGGGTCCGAGAATGATCCAAGGAACCTTTTTAAGAGCTCCAAGCTTGGCGTTTGGAATCCCGTAACAGGCAGCATATCCGTTCAGCAGGTATCCTGGGATGTGTTCTGCAATGGCGGAAGTTTCCTAGCCGACGGCAAATGCATGATCGTCGGAGGCACGGCAAAATATGATCCTTTCCTTGGCGACCAACGAGTAGCGCTCTTTGATCCTTTGACTGAAAGGCCCTTTAACGTTCAGAATATGAAGCACGGGCGCTGGTACGCGAGCGCGGTTACCCTTAATGACGGGCGGGTCATGGTGTTTTCTGGCAATTCCGAAACGGGAGCGGTCAACAGAGCTGTTGAGATATATACGGAAGGAATGGGCTGGTCCCCGGAATACGTGGCTCCATTCGCGCCGCCCCTCTATCCGTGGCTGGATTTGCTTCCCTCCGGGGAAGTTTTTTACTCGGGTAATGAATCGCCATCGCGATTCTTTAATCCGGCTACCAAAACTTGGAGAAACGGACCGTCAGCCATCAACGGTCACCGTCCTTCTGGCAATTCGGTTCTCTTGCCGATGCTTCCTGAAAACCATTGGGTGACACGCGTAATGATCTTGGGCGGTGGCACAGCATCCACGGAAACAATCGATCTAAGCGCAGGAACTGGATGGAAATTCACCGGGAATATGTCCGGAGTGAGATGCCAGGGTTCGTCAGTCCTTTTGCCAGACGGCAAGGTCTTGGCTTGCGGTGGTTCAGCTGTAAACGAAAACCCGGCTACCGCCACGCTCAGTGCCGATCTCTACGATCCAGCAACCGGTAAATGGTCGAGCGCTGGGCGAACCGCCTATGCACACCTTTACCATTCTACGGCGCTCCTCCTTCCAGACGGGCGAGTGGCATTGATGGGCTCTAATCCAACCAGGGGCGTTTTCGATTCCCATATCGAAATGTACTCGCCGCCTTACTTATTTAAAGGAGCACGCCCGGTCATTTCTTCTGCTCCGGCTCGCATTGCCTATAATCCCAAGGGCGGAGTCACGCATTGGACGATCCTCACGCCGAACGCTGCCGGCACCACGCTGCCTGATGTTTCAGCAGTGAGATTGGTTAGGCCGGGATCCCCCACGCACGCTTTCGATATGGAACAGCGTGTGATCGGGCTAAGGTTTACGGCCGGTTTTGGGATGTTGACGGTGGACTCATCCGATTCAACGCATCTTCCGCCAGGGTACTACATGCTCTTCATCTTGAATAAAGCTGGTGTGCCGTCGGTCGCAAGCTTTGTCCAAGTGCCATAGAACCCGACGCATTAGTCCCCCAAAGGGACGGATTACCGCGCCTACGGGTGACGTAACCATTACGGCGGGCCAGGCAGTCAACTTTGCGGGGACGGCCAGTGACCCCGACGGTTCTGTGCAGAAGTACTCATGGTTCTTTCCGGAGGGGACTCCAGAGTCAAGCTCGGTGCCCAGTCCTGGGGCGATTGTGTTCCCGAAAGCGGAAACGCACGTTGTGTCGTTGATTGTCGTCGATAACAAGGGGGTTAATGATCCGAGTCCGCCAACGCGGACGGTTCCGGTGCAACCGTGACGATCTGCGGCGCTCGCGATACCGGAAGCGGAAACGCAGATCTGCATAATAGTACTTGATTTTGTTAGTTAGTGATCGACACTTACAAGTAGCAAGTCGTTCGCTTGCTACGACTAACAATGGGTCACTCGATCGGTTGTGCGGAAGTGAAAATTGCCCTGATTTCCGCCAAAACTACTAATCTCCCAGGAGAAAACCGCGCCTTTAGCTAGGAAATGACTTTTCGAAAAACAGCTCGCTGCTTAGAAAATGGGATCAAACTGCACCCGGTGTTTCGGTGGCCGGGAAGGACCCG
>DATNNZ010000346.1:0-4362 GCA_035601575.1 Chthoniobacterales bacterium | reverse complement strand
GACGTGCTCAGATAACCAGACGGCCAACTCCTCGGCATCTTGCACCGTCGGCTCGCGAAAGCCGAGGAAGGCACGGATCTGTGCGCGGTGGTACTTTACGGCGCGCCCTTCCCAGTCATAGCGTGAGAACTCCTCTGCCGGGACGCCTACCTGCCCGGCGATGTAGGCGACGGCAGTCGTCGGCACTTCCTGCATCGAGAAAGGAAAGCGGGCAGCATACTGAAAGAATTTCAGCAACACGGCGAAGCCGAGGCGAGTGGGACCGGTCTTATTGGCCAACAGCGCCGCCTCGGAAGGCAGAAGGATCCAGTCGGCGAACTCCAAGTCGGTCCATTCGCGTTTCATACGATCGATCGCTCCTATTCATCAGAGGTAAGATGGTCGTTATCAGCAATGAAGCAGCTGTAGGATAGCACTTCGCACAATAGCTGGAAGAGGAAGGACGAAAGCGCTCAAAGGCGGGCCGAAGTGAAAAACGCACTGAAACCGAGGCAACTCCTACCTGGGTCACGAGTCGCACCAACCCGGCGGAACTTTACCGTGCTCAATGTCAATACACCAAGGCATCAAACCCAGTCTGGCACGGCGTGACGTTTGTTCCAAACTCCTCAGTTCTACTTTGCCCCTGGTGACACGAATGTTTTTACCGGACCAACACACGGAACAGCAGTTCGCCCGAAGCCGTGGTAGTGTCCATCCCCTCGGTCAACGAACGAAACGCGACCTTGCGCTCGCGTAGCGAGTTGATGATCGTCAACAAGTGCGACAGCGAGCGGCCGAGCCGATCCAGCTTCCAGACGACCAGCACGTCGCCCGCGCGTACGAACGCCAGCGCGGAGATCAGGCCGCGGCGATCATCCTTGGCGCCGGGGGCATGATCCTCGAACAGGTGGCGCTCGTCGACACCGGCGGCCAGCAGCGCGTCGCGCTGTAGGTTGGTGCTCTGGCGATCGGAATCGGAAGACACGCGCATATAGCCAACAAACATGTACGGAAAACCCCTGGCATAGGATTCTCGTATGCTATACGATAGCGACAGGGTTTTCCGCATATTTCTGGGTGGCATTCAGAGCCGTTTTTGTTTCCGTTCTGCGCCTGCCGTAAAACAAGTGTTTCCCGACACCATTGGATCGATTGGCATGAAGAACCGCATAATCAACGTGCAGGGCGCCCAGGTTGGCATCACGACTCGGCGCGAGCAGGACTACATTTCGCTGACCGACATGGTCCAACGCCAACATTGATGTCACCGGGGGCAATCTGTTTCCGACTCGATGCTATTTACTCATGGGTAACTGACGGGTAGGCGACCATCCTCCCGGAACCCACGATTCGCCGAGCCGTGGATAGCAACCGAGCGTGCTCTAGAATCGGATTCCGGCCAAAAAGGTCACCATAGAAACGGCGAGAGCGGCAACACGCACCCGGTGGAGTGTATCCCATTTCCGGTGTTCTCGCCGCGCTGTTTCCGTGAATGAATCGGCATCCATTCGTGCCATGCGGTTAGCGATCGGTACCAGAAACAGTAGTGTCAGCACGATGACGGCGGCCCAAACACCCGTGGCGGCGCCAAGCAGCATGACACCGGGTTGATGGAGATGGCCGACGGTGGCAGAGACAAGAAGCAACAGACTCGCTATGTACCAGAAGGGCATAGCGGTACCGACCCTGCGTGCAAAAAGCCGGATGGCCCCTAACTGGGCCACGTCGTCGAGCTTCCAGAGGACGGGATTCACGAAGACCGACATTGCGAATTCGGTGCCGATCAGAAGGCCAATGCACAAGGTCGTTGCGATATTCAGAAGGTTCATCATTTGACTCATACGCCCAAGAGTACAATACTGACTCAGAAAGCCATACTGACAAATATGTCAGTAAACAGACAGGGGGGGCGAGATGCCGGTATCGAAGAAGGAGATGTCCGACTGTCCGATAGATGCCATGTTGTCCGTGGTCGACGGACGATGGAAGGGGACGATCCTGTGGCGGCTTTCCGACGGCCCCCTGCGCACGAGCGAATTGCACCGCAGCATTCCCGGAATTAGCGAGAGAATGCTGATCCGGCACCTCCAGGATCTGGTCCGGGATGGAATCCTCATCCGGCATCAGGAGAAGACCGTGCCTCCGTGCGTGCGGTATTCGATCTCGAAGTACGGATGGACCCTGGTGCCGGTGCTGGAAGCGATCTGTGCGTGGGGCCGTACACACCTTCAACGCTTGAATCGAGCTCGCTGAGTTTAAGGGCTGCTCGAGAGGAGGAGGAACTTGTACCGTTCTGCCACCCTCTCGGTTGCTCCTCCCACAAGCACGCGCAGCGTGTTCGTCGTTATGGAGAATGATGTGGGCCTTTGATCAGCGGATCGTGATTGCAGTCGAGTGACCGGCTACCCGTCAGTTACTCATGAGTAAATAGCATCGAGTCGGAAACAGATTGCCCCTGATGACATCACTCAGATGCGTTCCCTGATTGGCGTTACTTCTGTCAAACGATTGCGAGGCCGTCAGAACGGTGTCCGATAAGGATTAGGGCAGGCTAAATGAGGTGGGTTGTCACTTTTGACCGTTAATTGTCGTTAGTATGATTGGAACTCGCCCGCGGATACTATGCCTAGACAATCGCAAGCTTAAACTGGCGGATCAATGCAGCTACCTCCGCTCGATACTCCAGGAACGGCCGCGTTCTGGATACCTGTACGTTCGGTAACGCTACATCGTATAAAGCCAGATTAATCTCCTCGTTAAGTCGAGAAGGATAAAGAATCCCGTGAGGGCGCTGCTTGTGAAGCCAGAAGGCAAGCGACCACCGTTGTCCTAGTCGATGAGTCGATGCTCGAACGGCATCGGTCGGAACGCCCATCCTGACCGGGTTATCGCCGCGGAGGTCAACCAGGTTCAATGGCCGAACGGTCGTTACTTCGGCACACATCAATTGCTCGAGCTCGGCGTATGGGATCGGAACATCGCCTAGCCGGCCGTTACGGAGGTCTCTTAAGACTCGTTCGAGAAAGCAGACTTTGAGCGATGAACCAAAATAGATAATCCCGAAACGGTCCTTCTCAGGCAAAGCGACGCGCGGATCGCTAAACCGGCTTGGCGCGAACCCGAATCCCAACGGATCAGGGTAGCGCGACGAGTAGAGTCGGTAAAACCTGGTTCCGGTTTTGATCGACGCCAGCTCGAGCTTGCTCGATTCAAATCCCTTCGGCGGCGTGCGGCGAGCCACAGGTCAGGAAAAGGCTCCGGCGGTATTTTCAGCGGCAGCGAGGACTTTTTCCACTTTACCGCGCAGCAACGCCGATAGTGCGGTGTCTCCTTCCAGCTCGGGGTGGTGTTGAATGAGAAACCGATAAACGGTCCACGAATCGCCACCAAGAAGCTTAAAGAGCTGTGGTAAGTCTGGCAAAAGCTTGCCGTTAGGCGTCACCTGCCATTTCGGGAAACGGAGGCCTCTTTTGGCGCCACGAATGCCCAGAATCTCGTCCCTTTGATGCTTCGCGCGGACCGCCTCTCGGGAAACGCCGATGTATTTAGCAAAATCGGCCGCAGAGAGCATCTCTCGTCCGGAAAGGATTTCGACCGCACGGCTGACTCCCCTCTCCTGCGCCTCTGCTAGGGCGGCGTCAAAATCATTGGATCCGGTCGACTCGGTGCCGGCATCTTCAACTTCAAACATCGGGATCCCGCGCTCGGGATCCATTCGAACTAGCAACCTTCGGCCAAGCCTCCTTTCGTCTGTGTCCTCACCCGCTTTTGAGATCAGGTTCACGAGCTTTTTAAGAGCTTGGACCTCAGTCTGCTTCATCGAATCCCAAACGTTTGCGTCAATGAAGATCGCTTCAAGCGGTGCTGTATGACGACCACCCGTTTCCCTCGCCTCTTCCATTCTCGGTACCGGCTGAGAATGGGACGAGTGCCCCGGTTTTTTGTGGTAAATCTTCTTCGTAAGCATTCTGGCCACAATGGCAGGATCGGCCGGTTTGCCAAGTTCGTCAAGTTTGACAAATATTAACTATTGGGGCGACCACACGAAACGGAAAATAAACACGGTAAGGAGCGAAATCTCCTCGCGGATTACAGTGCGAACCTTGGTCAGCAAGGGTAAATCCTGCGCAACACGGAAGCCGGTGTTCCCCGTGCCAGTCGTCACATAAAACGAGCTGTAATCGAATTCTGGAGCGTTTTCTTTTTAGTCGAATGACCCTCGGGAACGCCTAAGCGTACGATTTTTTCCGTTTCGTGACGTCAGGCGCACAGAGAGTGAAATACTTCTCTATAACTGGTTAAATTCCAACAAAGGTACCAAATGCGAAATAGGAATTATTTGGACGGTTTGAATCCTGCTCTCTGAGGCAGTAACAGATC
>DATNNZ010000345.1:0-8189 GCA_035601575.1 Chthoniobacterales bacterium | reverse complement strand
CTCTGCATTGTGTTTCTGTTCAGAGCAGTCCCCGCCTGGATTGATTATTTCCACGGTGACTCGGTCAAATGGTTCTCCGCTACCACAATCACTCTCATGATCTTTGGCAGCCTGCCTCTGTTCTTCGCCTGTCTGGAAGGGTTGCGCGACCGGCAGGCTTAAGGGTTACGAGTTGCAGGTTGCGGGTTGCAGGTTGGAAAGCTCTTGATGATTGCTAATGATCAAGCCGATCTGGCAGTTCAACTCTCCGGTTTGGTGTCGATAAAGGAGATCTGCCAGGCAATGTAAATAGCTGGACACAAAGACCGCGATGATGGGAGTCCTATCGCAATATTCAACTTGCCAAGTCATCGAGAACTGCGAAGCGAGCGGAGTGAACTTTTCCCGAAAGTTCGCCCGATTTAAGTCAAAGTCTTTGAGGGCCCACTCGACACGCATGAAAAATAGGCCCAACTCATTATCCTGGTGTTGATCCGAGTGGAGGATATTTGCGCCATGCTCATACAAAAAGCTGGCAATTGCCAGGACGATCCCTTTCCGGTCCGGGCAATTAATCAGCGAGATTGCTGTATTCTTCATGAGGGAGCTTCTGTTCAGAATAATAGCAGACTGACCGGAAAACCTCGTTTCCAAAACTTGCAACTTTGCCTGATCCGGACGTGTAGTTGGAAGAATGGATTCTTCTTTATCCGATCATGCGAACCTTATTCGCAACTGCACTCGTAATATCCGCCAAATCTGTAGAGTAGGCGGATTGGCCGTCGCGATCTTCTTCTCTAACCATCTGCACGCCGAGCCATTGGGACCGCAAAGCACACCACTTTGGCTCCGGTATCCGGCGATTTCTCCCGACGGGAAAAACATCGCTTTCAGCTTTGAAGGCCATGTTTTTATAGTTCCTTCCGCCGGAGGCGTCGCACAACCGCTCACCGCGGGATCGGCTCACGATACTTCCCCGGTCTGGTCGCCGGACGGTAAATTGATCGCCTTTGCCTCTGATCGATATGGGCACTACAACATTTTTCTCGTTAGTGTGGAAGGAGGTCCTACCCGACGCCTTACTTCTTATTCGACCGACGATATGCCGACCGGATTCACCCCAGATGGAAAGTACGTGGTCTTCAGTGCTCACCAGATGCAGTCCGCGAAAAGCTCTCAATTCCCTAGTCGGGCGCTGTCCGAACTTTATCAGGTATCAATCGAAGAAGGACATGCACCGGAAATGATCCTAACGACGTCGGCGCTCAACGCGCAATACGACCGGGCCGGGCAGCGTCTGCTTTACGAAGATAAAAAAAGTTACGAAAACCTTTGGCGCAAACATAATACCTCCTCATTTGCCCATGATATCTGGCTCTTCGATGCTCGTTCCGGTGATCATTCCAAGCTGACCAGCTACGCCGGCGAGGATAGAAATCCGGTGTGGGCTCCGGACGAAAATTCATTCTTCTATTTGTCCGAGCAAAGTGGGTCTTTCAATATCTGGAAACTTCCAGTGAACGGCGCGGAGAAGGCTACTCCGCAACAGGTCACTCATTTGGAAAAGAATCCGATCCGGTTTCTGTCGGTCGCGCAAAACGGTGATCTTTGCTTTGGTTACGATGGCGAGATCTACGTTTTGCCACACGGAGCGACCGAGCCGGCCAAGGTCAAGATTCGGATTGCAGTGGCGGGAAATGCTCCCGACCGGCAACAAACGCACTTGAATGACGGTGTCACCGAAATTGTCGTGAGTCCGAATGGCAAAGAGATTGCCTTCGTGGTCCGTGGTGACGTGTACGTCGCATCGATTGAACACGGCGATACGAAGCGGATTACTAATACGCCCGGCCAAGAGCGCAATCTCAGTTTCAGCTACGACGGACGGAAACTGATTTTCGCAGCGGAGTACGATAAACCTTGGAGCCTGTACGAAGCCAGCATCGTCCAGCCAAAGGACAAGGAGCCGTATTTCTTCAATTCGACGGTCATCGATGTGCATCCGATCCTGGAGAATGGACAAGAAAACTTTCTCCCCAAATATTCACCGGACGGAAAAGAGGTCGCTTACCTGGAGAATCGAGCTGCCATTAAGGTGCTCAATCTGGAGTCGAAGCAAACCCGGCTAGTTCTTCCCGGAGACCGGACTTACTCATACTCCGACGATGACCTATGGTTTGATTGGTCGCCGGACAGCAAATGGATACTGACGACGGTTCTGCAAACGGGCCGTTATTCGCGCGAAATCGGACTGGTCGACGCCAGCGGAAACCAAGCGGTGGTCAATCTCACCAAGAGCGGTTACCAAAGTATTCAGCCGCTCTGGGCGCAAGCCGGAAAATCGATGATCTGGCTATCCGACCGCTATGGTCTTCACGGGGATGACGGAAACGAAGGCGATCCTCAGTACGATGTTTATGAAACGTTTTTTACTCAGGACGCGCTCAATCGATTTCGTTTATCCCCAGCGGAATACGAGATCCTGAAAGCGAACGAGGACAAAGCAAAAAAGAAGAAAGAAGAAGATAAGAGCAAGGAAGAGAAGGATAAAAATCAGGCGACCGCTCAAGCTTCGGCGAAAGAAACCGAGACCGGCAAAGAGGACGAGAATCAACCGCCCAAGCTGGAACCAATCAAAATTGATCTAAATAGAATTGAAGATCGGACCGTGCGGCTGACTCTAGCATCGAGCCGTATCAGCGATGCTGCTCTAAGCAAAGACGGCGAGCAGTTGGTTTATCTGGCAAAGAGCGACAAAGGTTTCGAAGTCTGGCTGCTCAAGCCGCGGGCAAAAGAGTTGAAACGTCTAGGCGAAATTGAGGCGGCACAGAAAGAATTTGGTGAGTTACCTCGAGAACTCCTCTTTGATAAAGAGGAGAAGAATGCATTTGTCCTGGTCGACGGACACATTCGCAAAGTGGATTTGGCAGCAGCAAAGATCGAGCCGGTTAAGTTTGATGCCGAAAAAGAGATCGATGGTGCCGCGGAGCGGAGCTATTTGTTCGAACATATCTGGCGGCAGATGAAAGAGAAATTCTACGTCTCCGACATGCAGGGTGTGTCGTGGGATTACTATAAAACGGTCTACGCCCGGTACCTTCCGTTTATCACCGACGACCGTGACTTTGCCGAGATGACGAGCGAAATGCTGGGAGAACTCAATGCCAGTCACACCGGTTGCCATCTGATGCCAAGTAGCAACGGCGATCAGACCGCATCACTGGGAGCTTTCTTTGATCAGAATTATCACGGACCCGGTATCAAAATCGAAGAGGTCATTGAGCAAGGGCCACTTAGTCAAACCGATCCTCCGCTCCGAGAGGGAATGATCGTCGAGAAAATTGATAGTCAGACCATCAATGCCGGCACCGCCATTAGTCCGCTCTTAAACTTCAAGGCAGGCAAGCCTACGGCGCTCAGCATTTTCGATCCAACCAAGAACAACCGCTTCATTGTGACCGTGAAGCCAATCGCATTACGAGAATTGGAAGCGCTGCTATACGAGCGCTGGGTTAAGCAACGTCGAGAATTAGTCGACAAGCTGAGCAACGGCACAATCGGTTATGTGCATGTCCGCGGAATGGTTGATGAATCGTACCGGGATACAGTTTCCGAGGCGCTCGGCCGGCAGGTCGACAAAAAAGCGCTCATTGTAGATACCCGCTGGAATCCCGGCGGCGATTTGCATGACACGCTAGCCACATTCCTTAGCGGGAAGAAATACCTCCAGATGGTTCCCCGGGGTCAACCTCTCGGCTGGGATCCGGATCGAAAATGGTACCGGAAATCCGTACTCATCGCCAATGAAGGAAACTATTCTGACGGAATGCTTTTCCCTTGGTTATACAAACATTTCCAAATTGGGAAAGTGATCGGGATGCCGGTCAACGGGACCGGCACCGCAGTCTGGTGGGAAATCCTGCAAGACCCGGCGCTGGTCTTTGGAATTCCCGAAGTGGGCATTCGGGATGAACAGGGCAATTTCATGGAAAAGACTCAAGTCGATCCGGATATTCAGGTGATGAATGATCCGAAGAGCACGGGCGAAGGACGTGACCTCCAACTCGAACGCGCGGTCGCCGAGTTGATGAAAGAAGACGGAACGAGCGCCTCGCGCTAAAACGTTCATTTGAAGCCCATGCTGTCACTCTTCCCTCTACAAGCCAATCAGCGATTATTGCATTGGCTTGTTGTGCTTGGCTCGCTACTGGTTGGGGCGCTCCTCAGCATCTCTAATGCCCAATCGAACGAACCGCTCGGACCGAATTCGGAGCCGCTTTGGTTGCGCTATCCGTCGATCTCTCCGGATGGAAAGACGATCGCGTTCAGTTTCGAGGGCCATCTTTTTCTGGTCCCAGCAAACGGAGGGCTAGCTCAACCGCTGACGGCCGGTCCGGCGCACGACACCGCACCGGTCTGGTCCCGGGACGGCAAGTCGATAGCTTTCGCCTCAGATCGATACGGCCATTATGACGTTTATCTGGTGAGCGCCGAAGGCGGCGAGGCTCGGCGGCTTACCACTTACTCAAGCGATGCGATCCCGACAACTTTTACCCCGGACGGCAAATTCGTCGTTTTTAGCGGACATCGCACGGTTTCCGCAAAGGGTTCCAGATTTCCGAACCGTCGATTTCCGGAATTGTACAAAGTATCAATCGAAGGGGGCAGGCAACCGGAGATGATTCTTACCACCCCTGCCCTCAACGCGCAGTTTGATCGGGCAGGCCGACGCCTCGTTTATGACGATCAGAAGAGCTACGAAGACCTGTGGCGAAAACACATCACTTCCGCCTTCGCACATGACATCTGGCTATTCGATGTCGCATCCGGGAACCATACCAAGCTCACGACCTATGCCGGCGAAGACCGTAACCCGGTCTGGGCATCGGACGAGAACTCCCTCTTTTATCTCTCGGAGCAAAGCGGCTCTTTGAACGTTTGGAACCTTCCGCTGAAAGACGGGCAAATCGGGACTCCGAAACAAGTTACTCATTTCGAAAAGAATCCTGTCCGATTCCTCTCTACATCGAACGTTGGCGATCTCTGTTTCGGATTCGACGGCGAGATCTATGTGCTCCGAGCAAATTCTGACAACCCCACGAAAGTGCAGCTGCGGATCGCGGTCGCCGACAGCGGACCATTACAGCGAAATACCGCGATGAATGAAGGCGCGACGGAGATCGCGCTTAGCCCAAACGGGAAGGAGATTGGATTTGTAGTGCGCGGCGATGTGTACGTCGCCTCGATCGAGCACGGAGATACCAAACGGATCACCAACACTCCCGGCCAAGAGCGTAATCTCTGTTTCAGCGCCGACGGACGGAAGTTGCTTTTCGCGTTTGAGCAAAACGGCCCCTGGAGCTTGTACGAAGCGAGCATCGTTCAACCGAAGGACAAAGAGCCGTATTTTTTTGACTCCACGGTGGTCGATGTTCATCCGATCCTGGAAAATGGCCAAGACAACTTTGCACCGAAATACTCACCTGATGGTAAAGAAGTCGGCTATTTGGAAAATCGGACGACGCTGAAAGTCCTGAATCTCGATTCCAAACAAACGCGCACCATCCTGCCGGGTGACCGCAACTATTCCTACATTGATGGCGACCAATGGTTCGATCGGTCTCCCGACGGCAAGTTTTTTCTGGTAACCTTTCTTCAAGAAGGACGCTATTCCCAAGAGGTCGGTCTGATCAGTGCCGACGGTAAGCAAGCACTCACTAACTTGACACAGAGCGGCTATGAATCTGAACGCCCGGTCTGGGCCCAGAACGGAAAGTCAATGATTTGGTTGACTGACAAGTACGGTTTGCATGGAGACGGAAGCGGCGCCTTTCAGAGCGACGTACAGGAGATGTTCTTTACGCAGGAGGCATACGATCGTTTTAATCTTTCGCCGGCCGAGTACGATATTCTCAAAGCAAAGGAGGAGGAGGGAAAGAAGAAGGAAGGCGGCAAAGAAGCCAAGCCGGAGGGAGTGAAAGATCAGGGCCCGACGCCGGAGCCGAGTCCGAAAATCGAACCGGTGAAAATCGACCTGCAAAACCTCGAGGACCGCACTGCTCGGTTAACGCTTGCGTCCACCAGGCTAGCTGAGGCCGTTCTCTCTAAGGATGGCGAGCAGCTCCTTTATTTGGCAAGAAGCGACAAAGGTTTTGATCTCTGGGGCTTAAAGCCGCGCGAGAAAGAACTGAAACGATTAGCCCAGTTCGAGGCTGCGGAAGTCGAAGGCGTCGGCTTCAATTTTCCCCAACAGCTCGCACTCGATAACGAGAGTAAGAACGCGTTCGTACTGGTGAACGGCCACATTAACAAAGTCGAAATTGGGAGCAGTAAAATGGAACCAGTGAAGTTTACCGCCGAGAAGGAGATCGATGCGGCCCGCGAGCGCGCCTACTTTTTCGAACATATGTGGCGCCAAATGAAGGAAAAGTTCTACGACGCAAACATGAACGGCGTGGATTGGGACTACTACAAGGATGTCTATGCACGGTTCCTTCCTTACATTACGGACAATCGCGATTTTGCCGAGATGATGAGCGAGCTGCTGGGCGAGCTGAACGCGAGCCATACCGGCTGTCGCTTTTATCCCCACGGCGGCGATCAGACCGCGTCACTCGCAGCATTCTTCGACCAAAGCTACCAAGGTCCCGGTCTGAAGATCGAAGAACCGATTGAGAAGGGCCCATTGCTCAAAGCGGGGGTTGAGATCCAGCCCGGGATGATCATTGAAAAGATCGACGGGAATGTGCTGGCGCCGGGTGCCGACATCAGCCCACTTTTGAATTTCAAAGCGGGTAAACCGATTCTGTTGAGTATTTTTGATCCGATTAAAAACCTTCGATTTGATGCTCGGATCAAACCGATCAGCCTCAGTGCAGAGGAAGAATTGCTTTACGAACGCTGGGTGAAGAAACGGCGCGAGCTGGTAGATAAATTGAGTAACGGCACGATTGCGTACGTGCATGTTCGCAACATGACTGACCCGAGCTATCGCGATGTCTTTTCCAACGCGCTTGGGCGCGGCGTTGCGAAGAAGGCGCTCATTGTCGATACCCGCTTTAATCCGGGCGGAAACTTGCACGACCAACTGGCGACCTTTCTGGACGGCAAACCGTATTTGCGGATGGTGCCGCGCGGCCAATTCATCGGGTGGGAACCCAACCGGAAATGGCAACGCCAAAGCGTCGTCCTGGGTTGTGAAGGCAATTATTCCGACGGAATGCTATTCCCTTGGCTATATAAGCATTTCCAAATCGGCAAGTTTATCGGCATGCCGGTTCCTGGAACGGGCACGTCGGTCTGGTGGGAGTTTCAGCAAGATCCCACCCTGTTGTTCGGGATTCCAGAGATTGGCCGGGTGGATGCGGAAGGTCGCTCAATGGAAAAGACTCAAGTCGAACCTGACATCGAAGTCATGAACGATCCCAAGAGCGTCGCTGAAGGTCACGACCCACAGATCGAGCGTGCCGTCACGGAACTCATGAAAGAGACTGACCGTCGTTAGCAATCTCGCCCCGCCGGGCGCGCCTCTTCTCGCTTTTCCCGGCAGACCATACCTCATATCAACGCGCGCGGCTGCCGGGCCGCTAGCGGTTTGACTCTGCTGCCCCGCGGCCCAACAATTTGGTTGAAGCTCTTGGTATTCCGCTCTATTTTCCCCGCTCGTTTTCGAGGAGTTATAGCTCAATTGGTTAGAGCGCCGCCCTGTCACGGCGGAGGTTGCGGGTTCGAGCCCCGTTAACTCCGTAGGTCTTCCTAGAGAGAAGACGACCGATAACTACCAATAAAGACCCATAAAAAGCTTTATTCCGGGCTTTAAAAGGCGTAAGCAGATGAAATGAGAACGGCTACGCGGAAGACCTTCGTCGTCTTCAAACTCTCCTCCCCGAACGGCAAAAACCATTGGAAGATTGAAGGCCGTCCGAAGGGTAAGCGGGAACGCTTCTATTTCAAGACTGAAAAAGAAGCCAAGAAAGGAGCCGCCGATCAAAATAACCAAATCGCGGCTTTTGGTACGCAAGTCGCGTTGCCGGAAACCGAGCGGGTTATGGCCGCGGAGTGTATCCGGCTACTCGTTCCGTACAATAAGAGCCTGTACGACGCCGTTCATTTCTACCGGGACCACTTAGACCGGCAGGCTTCTTCTATCTCAATAGCGGAACTTTGTGACCGCGTAACCGACGAATTTCAACGCCGTTTAGAGCACAAAG
>DATNNZ010000344.1:0-41218 GCA_035601575.1 Chthoniobacterales bacterium | reverse complement strand
AGGTGCCTTGGCTTGTGGCTGCGGCTTGGGAGCAGGCGCTTTGGCTTGTGGCTGTGGCTTAGGAGCAGGCGCTTTGGCTTGCGGCTGTGGCTGCGGAGCAGGCGCATTGGCCTGTGGCTGCGGCGCAGGCGCATTGGCCTGTGGAGTCGGTTTAGAAGCAGATACTGGCGGCGGCTTCGGTGTCGATGCGGCTGGCGGCGGTGCTTTCACTTGTGGAGTCGAGGCAGGCGGCAGCTTCGGGGTCGCTATTGGCTGCGGCGCCGGCTTCACTTGCGGAGTCGGATTAGGAATCGTCGCTGGCGCTGGCTTCGGCGTGGCTACGTTCGTGGGCTGAGATTGCGGCGGTGGAGTTGGTGCCGCTTCGGACTTCTTCTCCGGCGTCGGCGTTGCTACTACCCGGGGGGTAGCCGATGGACCTTGTCCGGGTGGTATGCCTGCAGGCTTAGAAGTCGGCCTTGCGGCGGGCTTTTCTGGCGTAGCCGATGCCTTCGGAATGATAAGATTTGGTGGAGTTGACTTCGGGACGTTGGGTGATCCTCCCGGCAGAGGTCCGGTTGGCGACGGCTTTTGGCCGGCCGGGGACTGTTTGAGTCCAGGTGTGCTAGGCGTAGTTTTGCCGCCCGGTAACCCTGGCGGCACAGTTCCAGGCGCGGACGGTTTTTGAGCAGTTGGTAACTGCGCAGGTGTCGTTGGCGGAATCGGTTTCCCTCCGGTCGGTACCGGCGAAGCACCCGGGCTGCCGGCGGGTTTAGCCGCGGGTGATGCGCCCGGCGTACCGGTCGGTTTCACACCAATTAGATTCGGAGGAACGGATTTCTTCCCAGCCGGCGACGCATTCGGTGAACTACCCGGAGTAGCTTTCACAGTAGGCACTTTTTCGCCGGGGCTCGCCGTAGGTTTCACCAGGTTAGGCGGCGTTTGTTTCTGGCCGATCACCGGAGAACCGGTTGGACTAGGTGATCCAACAACCTGTCCTTTCTTAAGAATCTGCGGTGTCGACAACGGCGTCGGTTTTGGCAGGTCCTTCGGTGAGGGGTTTTGTTTAGCAATGGTCTTCTTCAGCCTTGCCGCATCTGCCGGTTTTACGCCTTGCCATCCTTTGTCAACGACCGGGTGGACCAAACGGGTTTGAACCGTCGGTGTTTGCCTCGCTGCCGGTTTCAGCACCGGGGGAGGCGCGACCACGTTGAGCTGATTTCCCTTTAGGGTTTGGCCGTAGGTCGCGTTAGGACCGGTCGCCGGATTAACCGCTAGTTTGACCTCCTGAATGTTTTGCCGGGTCTTCGCGGAGACGGTCTGAACTTGCGGACCGTAGTTGTTAATCACCGTGTTGTTGGTGACAATGTTCGTAACATTCTTTGTCTGGTTGATGATCTGAACATTCTGAGTTGGTGGCTCGACGTACTGCGCGTAGCTCGGTGCAGACCAATGAGAATAGCTGATGAAGTTGTAGGCAGCCGGTCCAACGCCATAATACGAGTCCGACCAAGAAGAAATCGAGACCTGGGCGGACACACCGGCTTCGGGCGGGAGAGGAGCCCAACCAACATGCTCGTCACCTTCTCGCCAAGACACCCAGGCTGGGGCCCACTGATGGCCTGGTACCCAGCACCATCCGGTACCGCCAATACGGACCCATCGTCCGTAATGGTACGTTGCCCAGCCGAAACGCTCGTTCGAGTCCCAATACCAGCCGCGATCGGTCCAGACCCAGTGCCCATCCTCGTAAGGCCGCCAATCGTTGGCTACGCGCGGCCGAAAACAGTAACCGTAGTTACCCGCCTCCACCCAGCTGCCTTCCGACGATAGGTTCGAGTAAAAGACATCATAGTCGCCTTCATCTGACTGCGAAGTGCCCTCGCCTTGATCTCGCTCTTGCGGTTGGAGTTGCTGTTGGTCTCGAACTTGCGGTCGCGGAGCCGGCGCCTGTTGCTCGACAGTTCCGCCAGAGCGTTCCGGAACCGCAACAAATGCTGCCGTTAAATTGTCAGAGGTGGTCCCGTACCCAACGATCCATCCTTTGTCGTTGATGCCGTAGGCGACATCCAAAGAGGCGAATCCGGCCTCGTTCAGGTTTTGGGCGCGGGTGTCCAATTGGACTAAATGACCTTTGCTATAAACAAATGCCCGCTTTTGATCGGCGCTATCGCTATCCCCAACTATGTCACCGGAATTATTAATCCCGCGCGCATAACTTGCGCTTTTGTAACCGGGTAAAGTCCCTAAATCTTTCAACGAGCCATCGAAGAGGAATGCGTGAGTAGCTCCGTCCGCGGTATCGCTGTCGCCCACCACGTGGCCGTTCTTATTGATGGCAAGCGCCTCGCCATTTGCCCCACCTAACGTGCTGAAATCGGCAGTATTGCCGTTGGAGTAAAGGAACGCATGAAATCCATTGTTGCCCGCGCTATGCCTGCCGACGATCTGACCAGAGTTGTTAATCGCATACGCAGTTTCGAGAGCATCTGGTTCGCTCGACTCACCCAGGCCAAGATCTTGAACCGAATTGTTAGAGAACAGCACCGGCCGATGGTTTTGATTGCCGCTTTGGCTGTCGCCGACCACCTCTCCCCGGTTGTTGATGCCGAAGGCTTCGCTGGTAGAGCCACCATTCAGCGTACCCAAAGACGCAATCGGCGCGTTTCGTGAGAATACGAAGGCCAAGAGATTTCCGTTTTCGTCCTGACTATAGCCGGTGACTTGGCCAGCAGAATTAATCGCGCACGCGGCGTTAAGCTTCCCTCCAAACGATCCTATTTCAGTCATCGATTTATCTGCGTAGGAAAAGAGGAACGCCTGATAGTCGTCGCCCTGGAGGGTGTAGCCGACAACTTCGCCCGTATCATTTAACCCGAGCGCCGCACTATTGGCACCAGAAGCGACCGGAATCCGAGTAATTTGGTAACGAGTCTGGGCTATCGCCGCAGAAGCAAAGCAAGCAATCGCGCACATCAATCCAAACGATCTCAGAATAAGAAGCGCTCCTGAGACGTGTCCCGGGCATTTGCCGGCATGAATCCATCCGGGTTGGTTCATAAAAATAAATAGCGTGCGTAATCTCGCCATCCCCAAGAACCGAGAAGAGCGGAAAATCCGGCGCTTCGTCCCGCAAAGAGCGGACACTGTTTTAGACAACTATCGCAGGGCACAAGTGATGGGATTTTACGATGTTTTGGACATCGATTACTAACATTGCAGACGCTGCTCGAGAGAAACTCATTCAAAATTTTTTCTTCAGTCGTTCCCGTATTCCTTGCGCTGCTGAGATCGGGTATCTTCGCCTCGCAAAGGCTGCCATCTCATCATTGTTGAATGAAGCCTTTACCGTCGAAAACTTCGGTTGCGGTCCGCCGACCGCCCATCCGCTTCAACTTAAGGCAGGATCTTTTGAGCGAAAGCAGCCTATGATGTTCGCTGCAGCCAGGGCCAGTCCCGTGGCGTTACCAGTGGCGAAATTTGTGCCGCCATCCTTCAAGAACGCAATTGTCGGCCCGAAATGATTTGCAACCCCCGGAAAGTAATCGAGCCAGTTTAAACCATTGGTCCAACGCCCCTCAAAATAAGGTGGAGCTGGTGTCCGGTTTTGGGCGAACGAGTTTCCATTGTCGGATAGGCTATCTCCAAAAACAACTAGTCTTTGGAGTCGGTCCAGATTGCCCGTTTGTCCGAGGGCAATTTTTGGCCAAATAAGAGAGATCACAACGAGGCAAACGAATGGAGTGAGTTTCTTCATGGTTTGTTCTGTATAGTGATGTTAGACGTGACGAGTTTTAACAATCCTAGGCGCACAACTATCTAACATAACCAATATCGTTGACAGGCGGACAGTATTCGAACAACGGCTACCATTAGAGATCGCACAGTTAATTGGGACGAATTGAGCCCAAAGATGCAACTAATGGCTCTACTGATCGGCGACTTCCTTTTTCGCCTTCATGACAGATAAAATTGAACCGTGCCGGTCGGCCAATGCCGAATTGACATACTGGGTATACCATTTTGACATTGCGATTCTCACAACCGATCGACTTGTTTATCCGCAGTAATAAGCTGCAGAATTTTAGGGCCGGCCAATAATTGTCCGAACTGCCGTAATGGTTGTTTCAAGTGTCGCGGGACGACGATTTCCAAATTCTAGATTCTATATTCTGCTTTTTGGGCCTGCCCTGGTGTGTATTCCGGGGCCAAGTCTGCGGTTCGGACAACGATTACGACCACTGGAACAAAGGAGGACCGGTCTCTGAAAAGACCGCGTTTATTAGGCGCAATCTACTAACCCTGAAAAAGAGGAGACCAAACCTATGACGACGACTATGTTTCGCGCAAGTGCGCCGCAGGCACAAACGATTTCAAGGCTCGGGCCGCTTGGAGAACTTCCCGGGACTTGGGTGGGTAGTGGCTTCAACCTGATCTCGCTTCCGGACAAGCACGATAACAAACCCTTCCGTCTCAAGCTCAATGCCACCAAGGAAACTCTGTCTTTTAGGATGATTGGGGCGCCGATTCCGAATCGTGGCTCCGTGCAAGATGATATCGAATTCCTCGGCGTGCATTACTTCCAGCAAGTCAGCGACGCCAAAACGAACGTGGGACTGCATCTGGAACCCGGACTTTGGCTAAACACACCGATTACTACTAACCCGCCACAGCCAAAAGCGGGCGTCGCCCGCCTGGGAACGATTCCGCACGGCGACTCGGTTGCGGCGCAAGGAGATTTCTTGGCCGTGAAAGGAGGTCCAAAAATCGATCCAGTCGATTCCACACCGTTCACGCTCGACCCGGCCACCGGCGCTCGTAAAAATGAGACCAATGAAGTTTATATAGCTCCGTTCAAAAACACTCAACTGCCGGACGGGATTCCAGCGGATGCTATTGCCAATCCGAATCTGGTCCTGACCAATGCAATTTCCCAACAAAACATCGTGAATACGATAGTGCTGTTTGTTAGCGCGAATCCGGTCGGTGGCATCAATGGCACGCCAATCGCCCCACCCAATCAGCCGAACGCCGTCGGCGGCATCGTCAACCTTCCCTTCGTCGTCGCCAACGCCAACGCGATTAGTTTCTCGGCCATCTTCTGGATCGAGACAGTACAAAATCCAGACAACACCCAGTTTCTCCAATTACAGTACACCCAGACGGTTATTCTTGACTTCATCGGCATCAAATGGCCGCACATCTCGGTGGCGACGCTCGTCAAACAATAGGCGACAAGGTCTCGTGCTTCTGAAATTCCTGACTGATCTCTCGGAATAGATTGTGGGCATGCTCGCCCTGGGTATGTAAATGTGGTTTGCTCGTTTTAGCATAAATTGATCTTGTCATCAGCGTTTTTTCTGCCTTGATTCGCAGGTGTGAGAAATTGGCCAACCGCTCACATCGAGATTGGCGGGTTGACAGATAGTTCGATCGGTGTGTTTGGCACTAGGTACCACAAGATATTGACCTTCGTGAAGTGGAAAATCTGAGCCGACTGAAAGCAATTACCGCCAAGCCAGGATTCTTTGTGTTCGTGTTTGGCTTGCTCTTTGCCGGTCTGACGTTACAGGCATTGCCCCGGATGCTTCGAGGACCGAAGGGGGCTGCCGACTTTGAACACTTCTATGAGGCTTCCAAAGCGCTCGCAGCTGGGGCTGATATCTACGCCGGTGATACCCAACACTATATTTATCCTCCACTTCTCGCGTTACTTCTTCGACCGCTTAGTTCGATTCCATTATCAGCGGCGGCCGGCACATGGCTGGTCTTGAATGGAGGATTACTAGCGGCCGCCGCTTGGCTCGCGGCTCGCGCTGCGGCCAGCCGATTAGACTGCTTTGCCAGGGACCGTCTTATTGCCCAAGCAGCAATCCTGGGCTCGCTGTTACTTTTGATCGAGATTCACGCAGATCTTCATTTAGGGCAGAGCGATGGCTTGGTCTTGTTCGCGCTGGTGTTAGCGTTGAATTGCCTCGATGAACGGCCGATCGTGGCCGGGTTGTTTTTGGGCTTAGCGGGCGCGGTCAAATACATTGCGCTTGCCTATATTCCGTATCTTGTTTTGCGCAGGCGTTGGCGGGCAGCGGCATCGAGCGCTGTTGGTTGGATTGGTTGGATGCTACTTCCGTCGATCTCCATCGGATGGACTCGCAATTTGAACTACGTCGCACGTGCGATGGCTGGTTTGTTCGCAATGTCAGATCCCAACGTGGGTAGTGCCCGCCCGGGAACGAGTCCGGCACTCGGCACTCTGGCTGGAATCTCCGGGGTCGTTTGGGAGAGAAGCGTATCGCTGACCAGCGCTGTTATGCGGCACCTGGGGAAGCATCCAGGAAAGATCTGGGCAATCGCCGCCTTGCTCGGATTAGCAGTGATTTGCCTCGTTTTCGCATGGTTGCTGGTTCGCAAATCGGGATTCACGCTCTGGGTGGGCCGAGGACTTCCGACGGATGCGCGGGTCGCTAGCAATCGAGCTCTTGTTCTCGGTGAATGGTGCGCGGTGCTTACCGCTACACTTTTGTTTAGTCCCCAACTCACGGAGCGCCATTTCGTCCTTTTACTTCCAGTCACGGTTCTTGCTTCTTTCCTTTTCCTAATCGCTCGGCGGTTCGTTGACCGGTTCGTGCTGGGAGCCGGTACCGTTCTACTATTAGCCGGATTGTATCTGCCACCCGGTGGCATCGCCAGATGGGAGGCCGCCCTCGCGTGGTGGCGCGATATCGGTGGATTAAGCTGGTGCGCGTTGCTTTTCTTTTTTTCGGTCTTCGCCATCCTGTTACGCCTCTTGGCCGATGATCGGAGGCGGTCTTCAGAAGTTTTTGAGCTACCTCGACCGGTGCCCTCTACATCAAATACTCCTGGCTAGATATTTGATGCGATACTTGGGTTGGTTCCCTAGCCGATTTAATTTCTGCTTGAGCTTCTGCATACTTTGCTTAGTGGCATCGCATTCAGTGCGCCTCTGAAGGACGGATCAGGACCGATTACGTGACCTTTGCTCGCTGGCCGCACGTTTTAGCCTGCCGATTAGCCGCTCCACAAGATTCGCGAACGATCAATTCCAGCGGGATAACGCGACGCCGGATTCCAACTCGCTTACCTTCCAGCAAACTGATTGCCGCACGCGCCGCATGCTCCCCCAATTCCTTGGGTTGCGAGCGAATAGTCGTGAGCGCTGGGTTGGTGAAGGCGGCAAACGGTAAATCGTCGAACCCGACCACCGCGATATCTGCCGGGACAGAAAGGCCGGCCGCCCTAATTGCCGCCATCGCCCCGACAGCGATGGTATCGTTACTCGCGAATAAGGCGGTGGGGATCACTCGGTGTCGCAAGATTTCGTTCATCGCGTCGAACCCGCTTTCGCTACTAAACTGGCCGATAGCCAAAAGCTTCTTGTTGAAAGCGATACCGGCTTCCTTCAAAGCTTGATGGTACCCTCGGAACCTGGCGTCAGCCGCCAAGTAAGAAAGAGGTGCATAGCTCATATGCGCTATACGCCGGTGCCCGAGTGAGATTAAGTGAGCCGTTGCTTCGCGTCCCGCACCTAAATCATCAGTATTTACCGAGTTTTCCTTCGGATGCCGGATCCGACCAAGCTGACGCCCGTTCGAACAACCTGAATTGGCAAGCCGGTTTCCGCGGCGCATACCGTTGGCTTCTTGTAAACGGCTATCCGCGGCCCACTCATACCAAGGGCGTTAATGGAGTCGAAATTCAAACAGTGGAAGTCTCCGTCCCGGTTGGTTGCACCGTTACGGTCGAAACGCCAGTTAATTAGGACTGGGATCCGGGGACCGCTAAGGGGTCTGAATTCCGAAAACACTGCGAAGACTATCTGAGTCAATCCCCAGCTTCGCTAAAAATCAAAATCGACAGCGCACGAAGATTTAAAGGTACGGATTAATACAAAGCTATGGCTTCTAAGGATCGGTTACCTTTATCACGTGCACTCACCCCTTTGCGATTCCCTTCACCCGGTCCACGATCGCAGACACAATCCAAGTCAATACGAATACGCCGACGATCACGATTCCGAGCATGCCAAAGTTATCATTTAATTTCTCCGCCAAGCTCCAAAATTCGCCAGAGAGATTCAGCTGTTCCTTGAGCAAACCGGCAACCTCAATTCCGCCGACGATGACCGCAACCACTACGGAAACAAAGGTAATCGTCAGGTTGTAGTAAAGCTTCCGAACCGGATTAATCAGGGCCCAGTTATAGGCTCCAACCATAATCATTCCATCCACAGTATCGACCAACGACATGCCCGCGGTGAAAAGAACTGGGAGCACCATTACGTTTGCGAGCGACATACCTTTGGCTCCTGAAGAAGCTGAGACTCCGAGCAAAGCAACTTCTGTCGCTGTTTCGAAACCCAACCCGAACAAGAATCCGATTGGGTACATATGGATCGGTCTCGAGAGTGTTTTCATCAGTGGGCGGAGCAGCTGGCTGACTAAGCCGCCACCCACTGAAAGATCGACTGATTCTAACCCAGGGCCGGATGCTCGCTGGGTTTTCCGGAGTATCCGGTAGGTGTCTCGCATAATCATCAGGTTTAAGAGCGCGATCGCGAATAGAAAGCTTGCCGATACACACGTGCTGACTATTACTCCCAGGTTTTGCCATTGCTTGAAGCGTTCGCTCGCGATCGATGCCGTCCAGTAAGCGATCAGTGCAGCAATAATTACGACAGTCGAATGTCCGAGAGCAAAATACAGACCCACCGACACCGGTCGGTCACCCTCCTGCACTAACTTCCGGGTAACGTTATCGATTGCCGCAATATGGTCTGCATCCAAGGCGTGCCGAAGCCCGAATGTGTATGCCAAGAATGCGGTTCCAAGCAAAATAGGCTGATCGCTAAACGCCAGATAGGCCCAGACCCAAGCAGCAATGTTCACTAACAATAACGTTGCGGATAACCCGATTACTTGGTGTCGAAAATTTGCGGAATCAACTCTGTTCATCGCGGCATTTCCTTCTCGCAATATGGGACGAATGGAAGCTGTGCTGCCCGAACGTAGGACTCAGAGTCGAGAACCGAGATGAACACGACGTTATCAAGGGCGTTACACGTCGAGCGTGGCCATTCCATTCTGCACATTTTCCTTCTACCCTCAGATTTAAGCCAGGGGGTGGTTTCTTCTCTCAATTGGCGTAATTGTTGTTTGGACTGCGGCAGGAGTCTCGAGCAGTCTTTAACTCGATGCTCGTCACCGGCAGGCCCTTGAAGACTTTATGAAGCCATCTGGACAGACCGCGTTTCTGAGAAGGATAAAGCCATACTGTCCGAACGCTCATTCTTGCTATACGCCACAGATGCTGATGCAGCCGAGGCGCGGTATGCCGATGATCTTCGCCAGGACCCGGGCTTGCTAGACCGTCAGAAACAATGATCACTCGATCCTGAGCAATGTTCCCCTGTCTTAGAATCGCGCGATGCAGATAGTTCATAGATTCGAAGATATGACTCTTTCCGCGAGCATCGTTTACTTGAGTAAGGGCTTTTTTGAAGGAGCGAGAATTGCCATTCTTAACCGTCCATTTGATCTGGCCGTCATGCAGGAGAAGCAGGTCCCAGCGAAGAGATCGGAAACGAACCGCAAGATCCATGAGGGAATCCCGTGCCGCGCTGAGGAATTGGCTCATCCCGGTTGAGCGACTGCCATCAAGAAAACACCAGAACTTCGGTCTTCGGTGAACCGTATAGTAGCACAGGCGAACTTTTCGGCCGGCGGGCCGCCCTCCCTTCACTGATGCAAGAAGTGTGGCGACCCAGTTAATCGCTCCGCGCTTGGCGGCGCTAACGGCCCCTGAACGTATCTTCAGTTCATCACGTTGGGGCCGATCAACCCCACCATTAACCCAATCCCGAAGCAGCTGATGCGGCGTCATCTTTGGCTCCGTCAGCTCTCTTGGATCTGGTAAAGAGTTCATTGGCGCTACGGAAGTACGTTGCGTCGCGGTCGGGCTAAACTTGCGAACTGAAGGAGGTGGAGAGGGCGCTGAGGTCGGACTATGGTTTTTGGACTGCCGATGTCCGAGGCACATTCGCCATGCTTCGTCCAGATCGCGTTCTTCTATTGCCAATCGATTTTCCCATGCGGCCGCACAACGCGCGGTCCGCAGCACTGCGAGTTCCGCGCGAAGGCCCTCGAGCTGTAATCTCTTCGCTTGGTTAGCGATTTCGAGCCGCTGTTGATCGGAGACGCCAACGCGTTTAACCAACGTTCGCGCATTGTTCAGACGCTTCGTCAGCTCATTTAAAGAGGCGGCATACATTTCGACAAAACTATCGGGGTCATCATCAAACTGGATCCGGCGTCGCACGACTTCCATCCGTTGCTCGGGAGTAAATTCGTCCTGAACGACTATTCCGTGGGCGAACCGATCCGAAAGTTGCGGCCGCAAATCTCCTTCATCAGGATTCATCGTGCCGATCAGAATGTATCGACTTTCAGTCTGGCGAGTGATTCCGTCGCGCTCAATTTGGTGTTTACCCGACGCCGCCGAGTCCAAAACGTGATCCGCCAGGTGATCAGGCAGCAGATTGATCTCGTCGACGTACAAGACTCCACCGTTAGCTTCCTCAATCAAGCCGATGCGTGTCTCCCACCTGTTCTGTTCGACTAATGCCTCAGCACTCACTGAGCCGAGTAAACGATCTTCGGTAGCCCCAAGCGGTAACTCGACAAAGGGGACCCGCTGGGTAGAGGTAGCTTGGAGCACCCCAGCGAATGCGCGGACTAATGTCGTCTTGGCACATCCACGATGCCCGAGCAGCAAGCTGCCCCCGATCTTTGGGTCGATCGCATGATAAATCAGCGATCGTTTGGCATCCTCCATTCCGACTATTGCAGTAAAGGGAAATTGCGTCATTCGAGTTGACCTTCCAATTCGAGCAGATTTTCTTCCAATCCGGCTAATGCGTGTTCTGATGGATTTTCCCACAAGCCGCGTTCAGCGGCCTCGAGTAACCGCTGAGTTGCTTCCTTAAGTGCGGCGGGGTTGTGTTCTCGGAAGAAATTTTTCTGCCTTACATCGAGCAAAAGCTTCTGCGCGATCTCTTCGTAATGAGGATCCCGGATCAAGCCAGTGGTCGCGCTGTAACCGAAGACATAGTCGACCGTTGCTGCCATTTCGAACGCCCCCTTGTAACCGTGGCGCCGCATTGCCTCAAGCCAACGGGGATTTAGAACCCGGCTACGAATTACTCTGACTAATTCTTCTTGTAGTGTGCGGATTCGTGGTTGTTCCGGGTTGCTCGAATCGCCATGATAAACGGCCGGGGCGCTTCCTCGGAGCTGTTTGATGCAGGCATGGAGTCCACCTTGAAATTGAAAATAGTCGTCCGAATCAAGAATGTCGTGCTCACGATTGTCCTGATTCTGGTGGACAACTTCTATCTCGGCCAAACGCGCCTTCAACAAAGCCGGGTCCTCGCTGGCGGAACCGTCAGTATGAAATGCATAGCCGCCCCAACGACAGAACACCTCTGTTAAATCCTCTGCCGAATTCCAATTACCAGCGTCAATGAGAGGAAGCAGTCCGGTTCCGTACGATCCGAAGCCAGAGCTAAACACCCGCAACGTCGCGCGCCGAGCGACCTCATCCGGATCAATTCCATGTTTTGCCATGATCTGGCATTCATGTAACCATGAGGCACGAATCGGGTTCATTTCCGGCGGTTCATCCTGTACCACCAGGCGCTTGGGCACGGTCGCAAGCAATCGCAAGGTGTCCCCAAATGCGTCACGAAACAGCCCGGATACTCGCAACAGCAAGTCGACGCGGGGCCGTCCAAGCAAGCTGAGCGGCAAGATCCTGAAATCGACGATTCGCCCGGAGGACTCCTCCCAGACCGGTTCGCAACCCCACAACCATAGCGCCTGAGCAATATCGTCGCCGCCGGTGCGCATATTGGAAGTTCCCCAGATAACAAGCGCAATTTTACGAGGATACGCTCCATGCTCCTGGCGATGTCGCTCTAGCAACCGATCTGCTAGAGTCTTTCCGCACTGCCATGAGGTTTGAGTCGGGACGGAACGGGGATCAATCGCGAAGAAGTTTCTACCGGTGGGGAGAACGTCGACCCGTCCGCGGGTCGGCGCGCCGGCCGGCCCCGGGGGAACAAAACATCCGTTTAACGCGTTAAGCAGATTGCTGAGCTCGTCGTTGCATCGTGACAGTCTTGGGACCAGCTCATGACGAACGAAAGTCGCTAAAATGTCGAGCGGCGCCCTCGGGTCTGAACCTGCCTCGGCCGAAGAATTGAAATTGCGGTGCAGCTCGCTCGAGATTTCGTCCAGCGGCTGTTCGACAGACAATTGGGAATCGCCGGTATTCTGCTGACACGTTACATTTTTTAACCAGCGCCGAGCTTGGCTCTCCAAAAGATCTCTTTCAGTCGGCGTGAGCGTTGCCGGCTCACGATCACCCGCCAACACCTGGAGCAAACCTGGCCGTCCTCCAGATGGCAGTCGGAGCAGGCTCAACAAGAAATCTGTTTCCTGCTCGCCAACCGGTTTCTCTCCGAGAACGTGTAAGCCTGATCGGATCTGACTCTCTTTTATCTCACAGAGATAATTGGCCACCGACTCGACAGACTTCGAAGTATTCGACAGCTCGTCGCGCCAGGAAGCATGGTTCAACAGATTTTCGATTTCTTTCTCCAACTCCGCTGCTCGGCTCGGATAAAGCGTGACGCAGTGAGCATGTTCTTCCAAAAGACGTTCAACCTTTGCAAGATCGTCATAAAGACCGGCTCTAGTTAGCGGAGGCGTCAGGTGATCGACGATGACGGCAGAAGAACGACGCTTAGCCTGAACCCCTTCTCCTGGGTTATTAACAATAAAGGGATAAATGAGCGGAACCGGACCGAGACAAAGCATCGGGTAATCGCCGGTTCCGAGACCGATACTCCGACCCGGCAGCCACTCGAGATTTCCGTGCTTACCTAGATGCACAATTGCGTCCGCTGCGAATTCTTCGCGGATCCAAAGGTAGAAAGCCAGATAGGCTGGTGGCGGCGGAAGGGTAGGACTATGATAAATTGCCCGTGGCTCAAGCGAATATCCACGCGGCGGTTGAATTCCCACAAAGATATTACCTAACCGTATCCCTGGCACTGGGATCGGTTCAGAGAACGTAAGTCGCCATTCCCGTCTCAATTCGGTCTGGCGCTGCGTTGGCAGCGACGCGATAAACTGGTCCAGCTCGCTTGGGTCAACTGTTTGATAGCAGGGCTTGCCGTAAGAGTTTTCTGGATCATTGGTGACGCCGGTTTGAAGCCAGTCCATCAACTCTTGCCCGTTCGCGGGCCGAGGATCGATGAAGTAACCATCGGCGCGGAGCGCCTCCAACAGTTTCACCGTGCTGACCGGCGTATCCAACCCGACGCCATTTCCGATCCGACCATCCCGGTTTGGGTAGTTCGATAAGATAATCGCGATCTTCTTGTCACGATTCGGAATCGTTCCTAGCTGCGCCCAATTGGACGCCAGGGTTGCAGCGTGGTCGATTTGGGTCGGCTCAGGCGTCAATCGCTTGGCCCGGAATTCGACCTCTGGGATATGGAGGTCTTCCTCCTTAAACCCGATGACGGTCGCGAAAATTCTTCCATCCACTTCCGGCAAAGCCGCATTCATGGCGACCTCGGCCGGCGCCAATCCAGCTTGGTTCGTCAACCAGGTTTCTCGACTGGCCAAGGAGGTCGGCACCTGCAAAACCGGGCGACCGAGTTGTTCGAAAAAAGAAAGACGATCAGGGCCGCCCGATGAAATGGAAAAACTCTGGGTCACGAGAATGACATCCGGAACACTCGTTGCAGCTAATCGTCGCAACTCGGATTGGGCTGAGGCGCTCCGCAGCGAGAAGGAGTAAAACGAGTGAACCTGGAAGCCTTTGTTTTCGAGCGCTGAATGCAAAGCGTCAATGACCGCTAGATCACCGGTCTGAAACCACGCCCGATAGAAACAAAGCCATGCCCGCTTCCGGCGAGGCTCCGGTGTTATTTTGTAGAAGCCAAATTCCGGCATCGGTTTCGCTTCAGGAATTTCTGCGAAGCGATCCTGCAGCAGAAGCTCAACGGATGCCCCCGCTTGTCGAATATTCTCAAGACCGCCATGCTTGAACATCGCGAAAAGCCGTTCTCGAACGATCTCGGGGAAATCGCTGATGGCGGCTAACTCCGGTTCATCGAGATCGGTGCCAGACAAGATTAGAAGTCGCGGGCAAGAGTATTCTTCTCTCAGGTCCGACAAGCCTTGTATGAAGTGAGGAAAGTATGCTTTGCCTCCTAACAACCTGGCTACGACCAGCTTGGCCCTCTTGATCACGTTCTCAATGTAGTGATCCGCTGCCACCGGCTGGCGAAGCGGAAATGCACTAGCTACCCGCAGGCGGGATCCTAACTGCTCTCTCCAGATAGAAGCTACCGAGTACAAATCGGTCTCTGCAGCACTGAGAAAGATGACTTCACCAGGTGTTTGCTCGATCAGCGTTAACGCTCTTTCTACATCCAGCTGGCCCGGTTCTGCGGCTGTCCAATGCATCGTTCGTAAAAGAGGTTTACCGCTTCGTCAGTGCCATTGCGCGCCAGTTAGTTTCGTCATTAGCTCGGCGGTTCGATCGCGACGGCAGTGGTAACCGATAAAAACCAGTTTCGATTCCTGATCGTGAGAAGGAGCGTCCTCGAAATAAGTTTGGACCCGGTTACGAACCGCTTGGACGACCAAGCGATGATGTTTTCCTCCGATCGAGGCAAAGCCTTTAGCTCGTAGGATCGGTTGATCGGTGCTGATTTCTTTTACTGCCGCCTTCAACTTTTCGGCATCCTGCGGCTCCGACGTATGGAGCACGAAAGACTGCCAGCCGGTGTCATGTTCGTGGAAGTGCATATGGGTGTACTCACCATGTTCATGTGAAACCAAACCGGTATGAGAATGGCCGTCGAACTGATGTTGATTCTCAAGGGGACGATCGAGTTCCAGCGGCGCCGATTGCACTGGACCATGATGATGGTCGTAATCGTGCTCGTGACTCTCAGGGAGCTCTTCAGTCTGCTCATGCATGCTCAGTCCCATGCACAAGCGGGTATCAAGCTCCGCATGGTAAGCGAGCTCCAGGAATCTGACCTTCCCTGCCTTTTGACGAACGATACCTTCTGCTTTCAATAAATCGTTTTCCGGCAGATCGTCGATTTTGTTGAGAACTACCACGTCGGCGTTCTCTAATTGTTGATTCAGAATGAGGTCGACTGAATTGACGTGTTCAGGTATCTCGCAGCCGGCCCCGCCGGGAATCGGCTTACCCTTCTCCAGGTTGCCCGCCAGCAACTGCGGAGTGTCTACCACTGTGAGAACCGCATCGAGTTGGAAGTCGTTCCGAATCTCGGGCCACGCCAGCGCGCGCATGACAGGGGCTGGTAACGCTAACCCGGACGTTTCGATCAATACGTGATCGATTTCGTATTTTCGTCTTTGCAGCTGGCTCATCACCGGCAGGAAATCGTCTTTAATGGTGCAGCAAATGCAACCGTTAGGTAAGTCATGGATCTCGACGCCGCACTCCTGGCTAGCCGTGCGCAACAGCGCTCCGTCTACTGACACCTCACCAAACTCATTAACCAGCACCGCCAGACGCCGGGTCGAATTCTTCTTCAATAAGCCGCTGATCAATGTGGTCTTGCCGGAGCCAAGAAAGCCAGTAACTATCGTGACAGGTATTTTCATAGCGCAGATATAATTCATTCAGGGTTGAGGACCGGCGCTGCTATCGCGGAAGAGATAGGATTCGCTGACGTTGGTAACGTCCATGCATGACTCCCTGTTCTTCAACGATCTTTCGAGCAGATCGGCCAGAGTTTTGAAGTCGGCCGCGACGGCCGGGTAGGATATCTTTGGTCGCGCGACCACGATTAACGGAATTCCCAGTGTACGTGCAGCGTCTAGCTTTGATTGGAAACCGCCGGCTTCCCCGGACTCCTTGGTAACGACGCAATCCACCTTCCAGCTCGACCAAAGAGCGACATTTACCTCGGTCGAGAACGGTCCCTGCATCGCACAGATATTTGAGCGGGGAACGCCCAACTTCAGCGCTCGTTCTAACGAGTCCGCATCCGGCATTATTCTCAAAAACCAATGACGATCTTTGGCCGCTGCCTGTCCTAAGAATGTCTGGAGATCCTTGATTCCTGTCGCCAGAAAAATTCGTTTACCCATCTCGATTGCCTGCCGAGCGGCGGCCGGCATATCCTGCGCGTGGTGAGCGCAGCCGGCTAACTGCGGGCTGGGGCGCTCATACCTGATATAAGGAATTTTCAGCTCACGAGCCAGCTGGGTTAGTTGAGTTGATATCTCCGTCGCGAACGGATGTGTTGCGTCGACAATGGCGGCAGCCCGAGACTTCCGTAGTTCGCTCCGTCGCGCATCTATGCCTTTCCTTCCGGAACGAACGGCAACACCGGGGAGCGCTTCTGAAGCCAGCTCAGCTCCATAATCGCTTGCGGTCGACACAATCAGGCGATATCCCTTTCCCGATAGTTCTGCTGCGAGGGCATTGCCATCTCCAGTACCGGAAAATACCCAAATGGTTTGTTCTTTGTCGACGACGCCGTTTGCCAGCTGGCAAGGTTCCGGCCAGGCATTGTAGCCTCTCGGCGTGTAGATGAGTCGACCTTTCCTCTGCGTAAATCGGTTCCCAACGATAATAGTCGTGAGCATATCGAACTGCCGTCCCAGCAGCTCATCCAAAGTGCAGACATAACTTGTTTGGTCCGGCCGATAAGCGTTTCTTGCGACTCCGCACCATGTGTTTGGCGCCTTGTTTTCCAGCAGGATACGCAAGATCCGGTAGACACCGTTAGGTCTGGATCGACTCTGAACATTGTAGAGCGCGACCACGAGATCTGCCGCTGCGATATGACGTGCGCGTTCCTCGATCCACTCCCACGGACAGAGCAGATCCGAAAGAGATAGTGTCGCAAAATCGTGGGACAACGGCGAGCCGAGCAGGGCGGCCGAGCTGTTCGCGGCCGAAATGCCAGGAACAATCTGAAGTTGAAATTCTTCATCTTCCCTCATTTCTTCCAGAGCAAGCGGAGCCATCCCATACACACCGACATCCCCGCTGGAAATCAGGCTTACGATTCGTCCGGCTCTAGCGAACTCGATGGCCTTTCGTACTCGCTCCCGCTCCTGGGTAAGCGGGAAGGAATAGATCTCCTTGCCTTCGATCCAGGGCTGGATCCAGGTGAAATAAAGTGCGTATCCGATAATGATATCGCTCTCGCGGAGCGCTGTCTCAGCCAGCGGCGGAACGAGATGAAGGAACCCGGGACCGACAGAAACCAGGTTGAGTTTACCTGTGGTGCTCATTTAGTCCGCAACCTGCGCGTCGATTCTTATAACGTGTGATTTTAGTGCGCTAGGCGCCTCCTCGACGATAGCGACGGCAACGCCCTCATGCCGCGTCTTCGGAAGCAGCAACTGCCCGCGGAACGTGGCCAGCAAGGCGCAAGGTTCGCAAACCCCTTCCACACCTACATTCTCCTGTACCCACGCTGATCGTGCTGTGACCCAAGGACGATGTTGCACAATCTCGCGTGCGATTACCCTTAGGGGAATACCGGTCCGTTGGCACCACTCGTTCAAGCCAGGTTCATCCTGTTTCAGGTCGATAGTCGCGATTTCGCGTACCTCCGAAAGCGAACGTTCAGCGCGGGCCAGCGCGCATTCGATCGCGGAATTGATCTTTTCAGCACTGACTCCGCGGCGACACCCGATACCGATCACGAGTGGCTTCAGTGTTTCCGTTGCCGTGGTGATGACAGGGACAGCGCCGGTCAGATTTGCGACGCGGTAGGCGAGCTTGTTAGCGCCGCCCTCGTGGCCACTCAACAGGGAAATAGCGAAGCGGCAACCCTCATCGAGCACTACAACTCCCGGATCAACTTGCTTATCCGATGGCAAGCCTTGCAGGTAACGAACGGCAATTCCGGTCGCCATCACCAGGACCCATTGCCGATGTTCGCGGAAGCGGCCCGCGAACATCTCTCGGTTTGTCGGCTGCCGCGTATCACCTGGAAGGTAACATTGAGCCTCCAGCTCAGCCGCGAGATACCGGCCAATCTCTTCTGCTTCAGACCTCACTATCCAGACACCGGTTTTCATTCAGCGCCTTTCTCCGAGGCTTTCCGGAATCGATGAGAATAATCGGCCGCATACAGGCGAGACTCGAATGTGGTTGCGTCATTTAGTACTTCCCCGACTAGCAGCATCGTGGTAAGCAGCCAGGAACGCGGCTCGATCTCACTCAACAATTCGCCAAGGCGTCCACGATGCACACGTTCTTCCGGCCAGGTCGCCCTCTGGACGAGCGCGATTGGAGTATCTGCCGGATAGTGTACCAGCAGGTCGTCGATAACGTCTGGCAAATTAGCTCCAGACAGAAATAGACAGAGCGTGGCGCCATGGGCGGCGAGGGATCGTAGATCCTCCTTTGCCGGCATTGGAGACGCGCGTCCACTCGTCCGAGTGAGAATGATCGTTTGCGAGATGTTCGGCTTTGTTAGCTCTGCATTGAGCACGGCGGCTGCCGAGACGAACGACGGGACACCCGGGACAACTTCATACGCGATTCCGAGTTGCTCTAACCGTCGCATTTGTTCTGCCGTCGCTCCGTAGATCGATGGGTCTCCGGAGTGAAGACGAGCGACATCCCAGTTCTGTTCCTGAGCCATACGATAGTACCGCTCTTGCTCCTCCAGATTGAGCTTCGCGGTATTCACAATGAGCGGCTTGGCCTGGCAATGGCGTAACATCTCTTCGCTCACCAACGATCCGGCATACATCACTAGCTGCACACCAGACAGAATATTAGCGCCTCGAATCGTGATTAGATCGAATGCTCCAGGACCTGCTCCGATAAAATAGACTTTCATACGCTCCCTGCCAGATGCCGCTGTTCCGCCGGTTTCTTCCGAATTAACATCGTGGAAAGATAACCGGTTGAGTTAGCCTTGCTAAATCCCGAGACTCCGACGCTCACGATCTCGTTTTCCATGCCGATGTGAGCTCCAAAGGCGCAGTGATTGCTGATGCTCATATCATCAAGGAGCGCAATTACTGCCGGCAAGCGTTCGCCTATTTTTAACAAGATCACGATGTCGTGTGCCTCGATCATGCGACGTAGTTCAGCCATTTCATCGGGGCATGGCAGTATCAAGACGCGCTCTTTACCTTCGCCGATCGCAAATCCCGTGGCAGCCGCAAGAGCGCAGTAACTAGTTACACCGGGATAAGTCCGATACTGGAATCCGGGGAACCGTTCTCGTAAGGCGTTGAGAGTATAAATGTAAGTCGAGTAGGTGAGCGGATCTCCAATGGTAAGATAAGCGACTTTCTTTCCGGCGATCAGTTCTTCCGCAATCTCATCCGCGAGCCGCGAATAATGCCCGGCTAGCAGAGTTCGGTCAGATTCCATTGCAAACTCGATCTCACGAAACCGCTCCTCGGGAATCTGGTGCGGTGGGAGGCAGCGGCGCGCGACCGATTGCCTGGACGACTTGGCTCGCGGCACAAAGATGACGTCGCATTCCTGCAGAAATTCCCAAGCCACCAAGGGCAACAGCCCTGGCATGCCCGGCCCGACTCCTATCCCGCAGAAGATCCCGTGCGAAGAACCGGGGGAGGAAGGCCGATGCAGTGGTTGTGATACAAATTCCCTCATGCTGCTTGCAACTCTCGTGATAAAGATTCTCCATCCATGCGAAACAGCCGGACTTCGACGCGTTCGACTCGTGGCAATAGTTGGGCTGTCACCGCCGCGATCCGCTGCTCGACCATCGTCCAGAACGATCGAGAAAGTACAGCTGGCGGTATCAATTCAATCGCTTCCTCAATACTCTTGCAGCGCCCGAGCACTTCAAGAGCGGCCACCGACAAACCGAATTCCGACCCTAACTGCGAAATCGATTGAATGGCACTGAGACTCCTTCCTGAGTGAGTGTCCCACTCTCCCGCGAGGATCTTCGCCAGCTTGCCAGGATGCCCGACAAGCCACAGCACCGGAAGCCGGCGTTGGTTCTCAGCGAGACTCTGCTCCACACACTCCAGCGCGAACCCGATGAAGTTCGACATCTGGACCACACGCTTAGGCGGAAGTCGGAGATAACTCCTGGCGAACCGCTGTCCGAGATTGCCCGGCGCCAGAACAATTTCATCCGGCCGATCTCCGAGTGCGACTCGAATATAGACCTGGACTGACGCTTGAAAGGCGGCTTTCGATTTGGGTTCAACAATGCCTGTAGTTCCCAGAATGGATATACCTCCTTCAATCCCGAGACGCGGGTTAAATGTGCGCTTTGCGATCTGTTCGCCATTGCGGCAGCCAATCATGAGGTCAAAGCCAGGATCGATGCGCCGGTCGCTTTCTTCCAAAACCTCGTGCACTGCACTTATCATCATGAGCCGGGGAACGGGATTGATCGCCGGCTCACCAATTGCCGCTTGCAGTCCCGGCTGGGTCACGATACCGACACCCTCGCCACGTTGAAAAACAATGACGCCACGGTCGTTCCGCCGGACCTTCGCAAAAATTCGTGCACGATGAGTCTGATCGGGATCATCTCCGCCGTCTTTGATGACCTCGGCGTGGACCACATTTCCGGGTTCGCGAGTAACGCAATCGATCGGAATGGTCAGAAAATGTAAGCCGTCCGGTAAACTTACATTTACCATTGTCGGAGACTCGTTACAGAGCAGCGTGAGCAAAGCCGCTTTGACGGCCGCTGTGGCGCAGGAGCCCGTTGTATACCCCCGCTTAAGGCCCGCATCCGTCAATACGTCGAGATCGAAGCGCCTTAGCGCGTCGTTGTCAGATGCCGAGTCGCAGCTATTCATTGTGTCAAGACCTTGTCAGCGATTTGAATAAGCATCGCGTTGACTACCGCGGCTGCCCACGGTGAACCGCCGCGTGTACCCCGGTTCGTAATACGCGGAACCCTTAAACAGCTTCGAAGCTTCTCTTTACATTCACGCGTCCCTACGAAACCGACAGGCAAGCCAATAATCAGGTGCGGACGCCAGTGCCGTTCGATAACGAGTCTTACCGCTTCTTCGACTGCGGTTGGCGCATCTCCGATGGCAACCAGAAGATCGTTTCCGAACTGGTTCCATGCGCGTCGAATACCGGCAGCGGACCGAGTTATGCCTGCCGATTCAGCGAGCAATCTGGTTTCTTCATCATGGACGGTACAAACCGTCTGAATACCGAGTCTTTGTAAGAGCGCTCGACGTAGCCCACTCTGCACCATCGAAACATCCGTAACGATCGGGACGCGTCGCGACAGTGCCTTGATCCCAATTTCGACAGCTCCAGGTGAAATGAATATATCGCCGGCGATGTCCGGATCGCCACTCGTGTGAACCAGTCGCTGCAGCACTGACTTCTCCGGCTCAGGTACAGAACTCCAATCGCGCAGCTCCTCGATGATGCGAAAACTCTCTTTCTCGATCGGGTGCGGAACATAGCTTTCGTTTAAGGGGTCCGACTTTGGCATCACCTCGAGCTGCGCCGACCGGTTGAGAATAACTTCGCTAGAGCCGTTCACTTTGCCCGTCCCGCCGCGGACATGGAAATGATGGCCCCGTTGCGGCGCCCCTATTTCTTTTTCATAGCCGATGATCTGCACCCGATATTTGCAGAGGCTGCAGTTCATTGCTGCTTTGCCCGCGACGCTTTCGACTGCTCGTTCCAGGAAAGCGTCCGCTAACAACTCGTGATTGCCCAAGTAGTCAGCTTTTAGAAACTCGATCTCGGGATGGTGAGCCACCAGACTATCTACGGCAGCGTAAATCCGCTTAACCAAAACGCCGGTGAAAAGAAAGAACGGAGCGACCACAACTCTTCCAAAGCCGAGCCGAACCGCTTGCCGGAGCCCGTCGGCTACTAACGGTTTTGCTGTCCCCGAGTAGCAAACATAAGAGCCACCAAATCCGAGCCCCTCCTGGAGCAGACGAGCGAGCTTCGAGACATCGGAGTTTGCGTCCGGATCGGTTGTTCCACGACCAACTACAACGAGACAGCTCTCGGATCGCCTGACCGTCCGTGGGCTGCGCGCCTCGGCTTCGACGATCCTCTGCCTAAATACACGGAGAATGTTCGGATGCAGATGGAGTGCAGTGCCGTAGTGAAGTTTTGTCTCTGGGAACTCTTGCTGGAGCGCAAGCACTTCACTAGGCATGTCGTTCTTAGCGTGAGTAGCAGCGAGCAAGACCAGCGGAACTATGGCTATCCGTTGTTCACCCGCCTCGATGCTCGATCGCACTGCCTCATCGATGGTCGGGCGCGCGAACTCCAGGAATCCGTGGTTGACCCTCCGTCGGCCTGCGCGTTGTTGGATCAACTTTACCAGCTGTTCGAACTCGCTTACACCTTCGGGATCTCGACTACCGTGCCCCGCGATGACAATACCGTATTCTTCTATGGATGATGAAGTCATCTCGTTGGGTTGGTAGCCCGAATGAGCATAATACTCATGTCGCTAAAATCTAAGGTGCAGCCGCCAAGAAGGCCTTTCCATACAGCTTCCGATTGGGTGAGATGTTCCCAGACTTCGGTCGGATGGTTAGGAGATATCCCTTTCGCCAATAAAAACTTCGCCACAGCCGCGGGCATAAAGTCCCACGGACGCGGGATCACGATCGCATTGCGATTATCTTCGAGAACATGCACCAGATGCTCTTGGAATGGTGTGATGTCGCCTCGCCGATGAAATGTGATAAACGTGGTTTCATCAAAGCAGACACGACATCGCGACGCTAGAATCTGCGCCGAGCTGATTCCGGGAATCGTCTCAATCTGGTGCTGACAAGCACGTTCGACGCGCTCAAGAAATTGGAATCCGGAGAAATGAAGGTCGCCCATGAAGACCACAACGCACTTGGCACCGTTCCGATGGAATCGGGCGACCTCCTCTAACCGCTCGACCTGATCTTTGTATCCCATGGTGACGATACGAGCATTCGGGTTTATCAGCGAACGGATCATATCGACTACAGCGGTAAACCCGGCCACAACATCTGCCTGTTCAATTAACTCTTGGCCACGTCGAGTTAGGAACCCTAAATCACCCGGACCAGCGCCGACACACCAGATCATAGAATCTCGCTTCCTCTCAGGTTTAGAAATGGCTGAAGCACGGCGCCGCTTGTCCGAAAATGCAAATGCACGTACGAAGCGTGCAGGTTCTCTCTGGAGAATCCTTCGCGCCGGGTACGACCAGTTCTTTTGCGCCGTACCGTCCACAAATTCGCGTACTCAGGTTCCCCGGCCCAAAGCGAGTGATGAAATTCGTGCCCGCGAAACGGCGGATCGGCCGTTCTTTCTGCTGCCGAACAAAAGCAGTAACCAAAGTGCTTGAGAGACTCGGTCATCTGCACTGCGCCGGGGATTACACCGGCCATCGGATAGACTTTCCGGTCAATCGTCATGAGTTCCTCAGCTAATAACATCAGGCCGCCGCATTCGGCGTAACAGGCAAGCCCGTGACCAATCGCCGAGCGAATCTCGGCGCGCATCGAACTGTTCTGAGAAAGCTGCTCGGCGAAGACCTCGGGAAATCCTCCACCCAGAAAGATTGCATCCAAGTCGGTGGGCAAAGCTGAGTCGCGCAGCGGCGAAAATTCTACTAACTCTGCGCCGGCATGACTTAGATAGTCAAGGTTTGCCTGATAGTAGAAGTGAAACGCCTCGTCCCTCGCGACACCGATTCGCAACGCTTCTCGTGCAGGTCGTTTCTCGCGCGACGCTCGCCGGCTCGGAGTCTGGTGCAACGGTTCTTCTCTATGACCATCTGGCGCCCAGGGCGATTGTCCATCTCTACTTGACCTGCACGCGAGTTCCAGAAGTGCGTCGACGTCAAGATGCCGTTCTGCCAGCGAGGCTAATTCTTGCGGGGAAGTAACGTCTCGCTCCTGACTCGCTTGCAATCCGAGATGACGTTCTTCCCAAACCAACTGAGGACAGAATGGCAATGCACCGAGCACCGGAATAGCTAACGGCCCAATTGCCTCGCGTAGATAGGCAGCATGACTTTCGCCGCTGACACCGTTCAGGATGAAGCCGGCAATCTGGCCTGCCTCTTCAATGAATCCCCGCAAAGCGACGGCAAGAGAACGTCCTGCTTTGCTGGCCGTGACAACCAGCACCACCGGCCAACCCAATAAGCGGGCCAACGCCATGGTACTGCCTTCATCAGACTGGGTGTCACTGCCATCGAACAATCCCATCACTCCTTCAACGATCGAAACGCGTCCTTGGCTGTTTACTGCAACTTCGTCAATGATACCGTCATCTCCCATTAACCATGAGTCGAGGTTTCGAGAAGCGACGCCGGAAACGCGGCTATGGTAACCGGGATCGATAAAGTCCGGGCCTACCTTGAACGGCTGGATTGGCACACCGCGCACCCGTAAAGCCGCCAGGAGCATGCAGGTAATAACGGTCTTGCCGTCACTACTTTGCATTCCCGCCACGACCAGCCCGTTATAGCGATTCGACGTCAAAATTCGATCCCCCTCCGCGCCGTTACGCCTTCATCAAAATGGTGTTTGATCTTCCGCATTTCGGTGACGACTCCTGCTCGCTCGATCAAAGCATCGGCCGCGTACCGGCCAGTGAAGACCAGTTCTACCGTCCGGGGTCGACTATCAACGAGCTTAACCGCGCGCTCCAGCGGGATCAGTTCGCGATAGATGCAGTAGTTAATTTCATCCACGATCACGAGATCATACTCCGCACTAACTACGATCCGCTCCAGGTCGTCCATCTCTGTGGCGAGCGCCGTTCGCATGGCCGCGACGTGTTCGGGAATATGTCTGCTCTTCGATAAGATCCAGTCTTGCTCGACATTTCTGAACGTCAGGTTTGGGTGTAGTCCAGGGCAAATCGCCAGTTCCCCGGTCTTCCACCTAGGCTTAATCAACCGCAAATAATAGACTTTGAATCCGGAGCCGAGCGCTCTGAGCGTTAACCCCATTGAGGCGGTACTTTTGCCCTTACCCTCTCCAGTATAGATTTGGAAGGCACCCTGTTTGAGTCGTGGTCGCTGGACTTCGGTATTCATAGTGAGCGCAGGCAGAGGAACGTGGACGTTAGCAGCAGAAAGAATCCGCCGGCGGCGAATACGACCCACCACATCCGAGTTAAGCTAGTCTGAACATCGGCGATAGCCGCAGCTCGACCCGAAGCATTAAACACCGGCAGCTCAACGCGTTCGCCATCGTAAGAATTGCCGCCACCTAAGCGAACTCCCAGCGCATATGCCATTGCAGCTTCGGGCCATCCGGCATTCGGACTAGCATGTAGCGCGGCTTCTCGCCGAACCGCGCTCCAACTCCCAGGGAAACGAGATAAGCACAGGACCAGCGCACAGATCCGCGCCGGTAACCAGTTCAGGAAGTCATCGATGCGAGCCGACGTTTTCCCAAACTTTTCATAAGCCTCGGTCCGGTGACCGACGATGGAGTCCAACGTGTTAGCGGTACGGTAGATCAACGCTCCCGGCGCACCCCCAATTACACTCCAGAAAAGCGGCGCCACGATTCCGTCGACGAGGCTCTCGGCGACACTTTCGATAGTGGCTCGGCTTATTTCGGATTGATCGAGAGTCGCGGTATCGCGTCCAACAATCCAGGAAAGCCGTTCTCGAGCAGCATTGATGTCTCCGACAGTGAGCGGTTGGAGAACCGCTTTGACATGCTCGTGAAGATCTCTCGTCGCGATTGCCTGATAGATGACGATGACGTCGAAAACGTAACCGGCAACTGGACTAACCAACAAGCAGACGGAGCGAATGACAACATATCCGGCTAACATCGTTCCAACCACGAGGAACCAAAATAGGAACCCAAGCACACCCGTCCGGTGGAACCTGTGGGTTAGCCATCGCTCGTAGGCCAGCGAAAGCGCGCCAGTGTACCTGGCGATGTGTGGCCATCGGTGCGGATCGCCGATCACGACGTCGAGTATCATGGCGACGACAATCTGAGATGGATTAATCGGCCACATATTCCCAGACCTCCTCAAGATTCAGATGCCTTTCCAATGCTTCCGCCATCCCGTCATAAATCCGCTGAAGATGAGCGCGCCAAGAGACCCGAGCAGGCCGATAATTGTGCAGGCCGGCTATGGCAGCCAATTCCGACCTCACTGCCGGCGACTCGAATAACCCGTGCAGGTAACTGCCCCACACATGGTTCCGCCGGCATCCCTCCGGCTTATTTCCCTCACCGTTCATCACCAGAACTAACTCGTCGCACCTCTGAATCCGGGTAGTGACACCCATATGAATTTCGTATGCAGTCCAACGATCAGCACCCCAATTTACCGTGACTTGCGAAACGGATTTCGTCGGAGAAAACGTCGTCTGGACGGGTAGTATATTCAGCCCAGGTAGGACACCACGATCGCCCGCGATGCCTTCCGGATCGCGAACGGATTCGCCTAACATCTGGTACCCACCGCAGATCCCAACAACCGGGACGCCCCGTTTGGCAGCGGCTTGGACCGCCTCGCCGATCTTGGTTGTGTGAAGCCACTCCAGATCAGCGATGGTGTTCTTGCTGCCAGGCAAAACTACAATTTTCGCGTCGTCTAGCAGACCCGGTTGCTCCACCCATTGCACTCGAATGCCACGATCCAACAGCCAGGGTTGACAGTCCTGGGAGTTCGATAGATGAGGTAGCCGAATCCAAGCTATCTTTTCGCCATCGACCCTTTCTTCAGCCTCTCGGCAAAGGCTATCTTCGTTCTCTGGCTGAAGATCGGTCAGATAAGGAATTACCCCCAGATAAGCTGCTGGGATGCGTTCGGCTAAATATCTGCGGGCTTCCGCAAACAATGAAAGATCGCCTCTGAACTTATTTACGATTACGCCGAGGCAGCGGGCTTGGTCAGCCGGATTAAGAAGCGACCAGGTGCCGATGATCTGGGCAAACACTCCGCCGCGCTCGATGTCGGCCACAAGAAGCGATCGGCCATCCAAATAGTTGATTGGGCGTAAGTTCACGATGTCGCGCGACATGAGATTGAGTTCTACGGGGCTGCCGGCACCTTCTAAGATCAGGACGTCACACCGATGCTTCCAATACTCCAAAGTTTCGCGAACGGTCGGCCAGAGTTCTTCGACCAGATTGTAGTATTCAGCCGCCACTACATGCTTCTGTGCTCTCCCGAGTAAAACCAACTGCGACCCGAGGCCGCCGGACGGCTTAAGTAGGATCGGGTTCATTTCGACGATTGGTGTTAAGCCGCTCGCCTCCGCCTGTGCGGCCTGGGCCCGTCCGATCTCGCCACCATCAAGGGTCACGAACGAGTTGTTCGACATGTTTTGCGCTTTAAAGGGAGCAACTCGTACTCCCCGACGACGCAGCCAGGCGCAGAGAGCGGTCGCTAGCCAGCTCTTGCCGCTATTAGACGACGTACCCAGAACGGCGAGCGCTTTCATGCAGCCCTCCCGATGAGGTGAGAAGTGAGAGGTGATTGGTCATTAGCGTCGCCACTGGGTGTGCCGCAAATGGCAGAGAGGAGATCAACAAGCCGTTGGTTTTCCAATGCGGTCCTGACCGCGACGCGCAGAAACCGCCCTTTCGGCATCCCGTAAAAAGAGTCGCATACCCTTACTAAAATTCCGCGCGAACCGAGCTCAAAGTAGATGCGATTGGTATCCAGAGACGAATCGGTTAGTTCTAATAACAGAAAATTGGCAGCCGAGGGGTGAACTCTAACCCCAGGAATACCGCGGAGGCTTCTTTGGAAGTTGTCTCGGAGATCAGCCAGCATCTGGAGCGATGCCATGTATTCTGTGCGTCGGTCTTCGACCAGGAAGTGTTTCGCCCACGCTTGAACGACCCCATTGACGCTCCATGGTGGTTGCATTTGTCGCAGCTGTTCAGTTTGAGCTGCAGTCGCTAAAAAGCCAAGGCGAAGACCCGGAATACGCCAGCTCTTCGTTAACGATCGCAATACAATTAGAGAAGGATAGTCAGTAAGCTGACCGAGCAAGGTTTGGTGCTCGGAACCGGCGACGAATTCGATAAACGCTTCATCGATAATCCAGCGCTTTGGTCGGATCCAGCGCCGGTCGAACAGCTCGAGCAACTCGTTAAGCGAGTGGAACGACCCGGTCGGGTTGTTGGGATTGCCGAGAACAACAACGTCAAACGGTTCCAACCGATCGGCCCAAGCCGTGGCAGGGCGGTCCCACAAATCGGGCTCAAGGAAAATCCTCTCCAGCGAGCAAGGTAAGCCGCTGAAGGCTCGGCTATAGTCGCTAAAGGCCGGCTCCAACACCCCAATCTTGCATCCCACGAACAACCGCGCGGACAGATAGAGCGCCTCAATCGCGCCAGCAGTGGGAAGAATGTGATCAGTACTAACATGGTAAAACCTTGCCAGTTGTTCGGAGAGACTCTGCGAATCGGGTTCCGGATAGCGACTGATTTCTGAGCTCCATTGTTCCCAGTCGACTGCCGCGACCCTGGGTGCGAAGACGTTCAGATTGGAGCTGAAATCGATAAACGAATCAGCCGGCAACCCAAACTGCTCGGCCGCCTGCCTAACCCCGCCTCCATGAAATGCCTGCGACATCTCCTAGGCGCCTCCCTTCAAAACCAATGGTAATCCAGCAACGACCAATTCAACGATCGTCGCGTGCGTGGCTACTAACTGGTTGGCCAAACCACATAGGTCGCGAAACGATCGGCCTTCAGGAGTCGATGGCACCAGACTCGCCCCGACTTCGTTGCTCACAATGATCAAAGACCGCTCGAACTCGTGCACCCACCGAAGCGTCTGTTCCAACTCCGATAAAATCTGATCCGAAGAGCGCCCGGCCGTCAGGTGGAAGGAGAGCCATAAGGTAAGACAATCAAGGAGCAGCAGAACGTCTTTGCTCTCTCTGACGATATTCTCGAGGTCAAAACGGTTTTCGATCGTTCTCCAAAGACCGGGTCGCTGGCGCTGGTGGCGTTCCACTCGTATCCGCATTTCCTCGTCCAACGGATCTGCTGCATACGTCGCGATATAGGCAACCGCCTGACCCGAAGCGATGGCCAGAGATTCGGCTCGACCGCTCTTTCCGCTCCGGCTACCGCCAATCACAAAATGGATGAATCCGCTCATAGCCGTTCAGGCGTTCCTCGGCTGGAGGATTACCAGAGAAAGATAAGTACTCAGTTCGACCAATTGATTCGTGGCGCCAAGACAATCTCCAGTGATCCCGCCAATCTTGCGTTTGAAATAGAACCCGCAGGCCAAGGCGACCGCGCTTGCCGCTACCAAGCAGAACAGTCCATGGAGGTGCAGCAGCCCGACCGAAAGGATAAATGGAAACACAAGACCAATAGCGAGTTGGGTATGTGTGACCTTATTGCCGAAAGGACTAGATTTGGACTCTCCCATCCGCACATAGGGGAGACCGGCAAGCAACGCAACAGTACACGCCCGCCCGAGACTGTGGCCAACAACGACACTGAGAACGGCGGTGACGACGCTCACTGCTAAGAGCGACTGAATCAAAACCAGTTTGGCGGTCAACGAAAACCATAAGGCTAGTGCGCCGTAGGTACCGATCCGGCTGTCTTTCATGATCTCGAGGCGACGCTGCGGATCTTGCCCCCCAACAAGTCCATCCGCGCAGTCTGCTAGACCATCTTCATGCAGCCCGCCGGTGATGCAGAGGGTGATAAGCATGCAAATCAGCACGGCTACGAACGACGGTACCGCGTAAGAGATCAAAAGAGCGATCCCTCCGGTTAGACCAACCAATGCTCCGACCACCGGGAAATAAATGGCGGACGAGGCCAAATCTTCGAGTCGAAACTCATGCCCATTACCGACTGGTACACGGGTAAGAAACATGACCGCGGCCAGAAACGTACTCACCTGGCGACGTGCCACAGCGACGAACGCGGCATTATTCATTCGACCGCTCCTGTTCCCCGATTGCACCGGAGATATTGGCAGTATCAAAGGTGGCCATCTCACAAAGCAGTTTTGCCGATGCTTCCAGAATCGGCATTGCTAGCGCTGCACCAGTTCCCTCACCCAGCCGCATTTTAAGATCGAGAAGCGGTTCAACTCTCAAAGCGCGTAAAGCTTTCCCGTGTGCTCGTTCATCCGAGCGATGACTAAAAAAACAAACGTCTCGAGACCTCGGTTCCACCTGAAAAGCGGCGGCTGCTGCCGCCGTTGCGATGAAACCGTCGACGACAATGGGAAGGTTCGCCTGCGCAGCTGCGAGGATTGTACCCGTCATCGCGGCGATCTCAAATCCTCCGACGACGTGAAGCCAGTAGAGACCGCGTTGTCCCGAGGCAGCCGCTGAATAGCGTTCGATCGCTTCGGTTACCACCTCAGTTTTGCGAGCCAGGACCGAGTCGTTCGCTCCAGTCCCACGCCCCACCACTTCGTCAGGACTGATGCCGCATAAAGCAGCAAGCAGGCACGACGCCGCCGTCGTGTTGCCGATCCCCATCTCACCGATTCCTAAGAGTTGTACACCTTGCTCAAGCGCTCTCCGGACCTGTTCGTGTCCTATTTCGATCGCTTGCTCGCACTCCTCCGGCGTCATCGCGGGTTCGTTCAGAAAATTCCGAGTTCCGCGCCGAATTGGTCTCAAGAAAAAGTTTGGCTGGTTAGCAACCTCATCCGGCCAGGTTGCATCGACTCCGGTGTCGATGATGTGAAGTTCGATTCCTCCGTGCCGGGCCAGCACATTGATGGCTGCGCCTCCCCGCAGGAAATTCATGACCATCTGGCCTGTGACTTCGCTGGGATAAGCGCTGACACCTTCGGCGGTTATCCCGTGCGTCCCGGCATAGACGCAGATTCGCTTCCGGGTAAGCGTAGGTTCCAAGGTCCGCTGCAGCGATGCCAACCGCACGGCTAACTGCTCCAAAACGCCGAGTGAACCTTGGGGTTTGGTTTTCCGATCGATCTTCTGTTGAGCTGCCTGTACGATTTCGGCGTCTGGCTGGTGAAGAGATTCTTCCAGCAAAGCAAAGGGCGGCACAGCCAACGTTCGCGGGTTGCTCCAACGGTTCGCAAACACGAACGGCTGCAGCTTCTCCCGCCGTTTCCAGCCAACCTCTTCGAGAAGCGGCCTCGCACGAAATTCGAGCGGATAGCCGATACATAAGTAACCTACCAGTTCGACTTCAGGCGGCAGTTCCAAAATCCCCGTAACCACCCCGGACTCCAAGATGCTGACCCACCCAACGCCGATGCCTTCAACGCGTGCCGCGAGCCAAAGATTTTCGATAGCGAGGCAGACACTATAGAGTGCCGTCTTTCGCATCGGGGCGTGCCCGAGGACAAAAGATCCGCCTCGAGAATGGTCGCACGTCACTGCGATATTCAGCGGCGCTTCCAGAATACCCTCCAACTTCAAGGAGTTATACAGTCCGCTTCGAGCGTCGCCCTCGAGTTTACTTTTTTCCTTCGAATTTACGGCGTCGAAACTGGCTTTGATTTTCCGACGAATATCCAGTGAATCGATCAGAATGAAGTTCCACGGCTGCATGAGCCCAACTGATGGCGCAGCGTTGGCTGCTTCAAGGATGCGACCGATTGCGCCTTCGCTGATCGGATCTGGACGGAACTGCCGAATGTCTCTCCGAGCGAGAATTAACCGATGGATAACGTCCTGCTCGACGCTTGAAAATTCCGCGGCAGCTGTCGCGGAGGTCTGGATTTTATCTGCTTCTTCCCGGGTTGTCATTCATTTCACGCTTCATTAGTGCGATGAAGTTTTCTCGCGATCGCTTACACACGATCCGGTGAAAAAAACCGTGGCCAAGTATTCGGACTCCGAGCCTTTGCCTCTGAACGAGGGCGCCTCTTCCCCAGCCTTCACCAATCTCGCGATTGATTGGCATCTGTGATCAAATTCACAGTGGAGAATCGTAGCTCGATACCGCAGCGCTACTGTGACCGGTTCTCACGGTCTTCCATGAATCCACGGGTGTTTTATTCTCTCAAAAAACTGCAGCCATTCCAACATGGATTGCTTGGAGTGTCAACCTGAGTTTGTGTATATGCCGAGAAACCGAATGAGATGAACTCAGCTGGAAGACAGTGGGTATCTGGAAAGATCGGAGAGTGGCTCCAAGGCACGGACAGAAGTGGAGACCCAATCGTATTTCCATTGACGACGACCTCTTCACCGTTTCGGACCGTTACCTGGATCGAGCCGGCCGCAAATCTTTCAATTATGGTTGGACCGCGGTCACTCGGCTCGAAACGGAAAACGGAATTGGCAGTAAATGAAATGGCTGTCGCATGCGGATTTGCCACGGAGTGTGATTACCGAATTACAGTCTGGGATTCGCCACCTCGCGCGAAGGGGCTAGGCTCCAGCAGCATCGATATCGCGTCGGCCCTTCTGTCGATAAAACACTATCGAAACCTCGATGTGAGCGATGCGGCACTGTTCCAAGTTATGTGTCGAATCGAGCGCTCGGACTTTCTGTTTAGCCCAGAGTCGATTGTCGCGACTAATCCGGTGGCCGGGAGTTTCTCCATTGCGGGGAGAGTCCCACCCTGCGTCGTATTAGCGTGGGATACCGCCCCCCTGAATTGGGTCGATACGGAGGTCGTTCGGCATCTCGATCTCGCCCGTCGGCGTTTCGGTCAAGAGTACGAGGAACTTTGCTCGCTCATCCAAACCGGCGATGTGAGGGCCATGTTTTACGCATCGACCCGCAGCGCTGAAATCAATGATCGGCTGCTACCGAAACCGGGTTTTTCTATGGCGCGCAGATTGGTGAACGACTTCCCAACGCTTGGGCTGATTGCGGCTCACACCGGAACGTTTCTGGGACTTGTATTTCCCTGTCCAGTGGACACCGAGCTTTTAACGCTCTTACGCGCAAGGGTGATTGAAGCATTCTCCGTTGAGCCTTTGCTGTTTCGAGTCGGAGCGTAGTTTCGTCGTGCGTTCATGTTGAAATCGATTTGATCCAGAAGCGACCAAGGCCGCCTCTGATAGAATTGCCGATTGGGACGACGATTGCGGCAGTTGGAACAAAGATCAGCCGATCTCACAATTCTCGTACTCATTACGCTGAACGATCTCGAACAATCTCGACCAACTAACTACTATCTACATGCAAAACTCCTATACTAACAAAATAGTGCTGGTTACCGGTGGCACCTCCGGTATCGGAAAAGCTACGGCGCTGGCCTTTGCAGAAGCCGGCGCGAAAGTGGTCATCACCGGCCGCCGCGAAAAGGAAGGCGCGAATGTCGCCGCGGAGATCACCAAGAACGGAGGCACGGCAGCCTTTGTCCGCGCAGACGTCGCCAAGGATGCGGACGTCGTGAAGGCTATCGACTTCGTCGTATCCACCCATGGCCGTCTCGATGTGGCGTTCAACAATGCCGGTGTCGAAAGCACGGGTCCGCTCCATGAAGTCACCGAAGAACAATATCGCCGGACCTTCGACATCAACGTTTGGGGCGTCCTGAATTCTATGAAACATGAGGTCGCCGCGATGCTCAAGACCGGGGGCGGCGCCATTGTCAATACATCGAGCGTCGCCGGACATGTTGGGCTGTCGCAGGGGAGCATTTACGTGGCGACAAAGCATGCCGTGGAAGGATTGACCAAGGCCGTCGCGCTCGAGTTCGCGAAGCAAGGTATCCGCGTCAATTCGGTCGCGCCTGGCGCCATTGTCACTGACATGGTCGACCGGGCCGTAGGCAAAGAAGGCGACCGGCGGAACTGGTTACTATCGATGCACCCCGTGGGTCGGTTCGGCGCTAGCGAAGAAATCGCGGCTGCCGTCCTTTACCTTGCTTCCGACGCAGCGAAATTTACCACCGGCACGACGCTGTTGGCTGACGGAGGATGGACTGCCGCTTAATGGGGTGATCACTAATCGCGAAAAGGACCGTTTATGTCCACGCATTTGACTGCTAAGGAACTCCTGCAATTCCGGATCATCCGTGTGTCGCGGCGCGTGTGACGCCGGACTTTTCCAGAACCCCGCGGTCAATGCCGCGCAGTATCTGGCGCATGAGTTCGATGGTGGCCTCGGTATCGAAATAGGCGCCATGAACGGATTCTCCGCTTATGTTTCCTGGAAAGAAGTCGGAGCAATCAATGTCCCAGACGTTGTCGGTCTGTGGTTGCGCGGTGACGAGCGGCGGGCGAGTGGCTAGTCCGCTTCGACCCAGGCGACGGGAGCCAAAATGTTTTAATCCGGCCGAAGAACCGAGGACGGCGTCGCCTCCACTATATAATGCGGTAACGCGATAGGTTAGATTAACCGTCGCCGCTCCATCGTCATTGTCGGGCGCGCCGGCATCGAAGAGATTGTTGTCCACATCAGCCGCCACCATAACGAGCTGATTGATGAGGCTGACCAGAAGAGGCTGGTTCTTTCGTGTCCACGCAACCGCCATGGCTTTTTGCAGCAGGTAATTGCCCATGCTATGCGCAATGAGCGAGACTTTCGCTTTGCAGGCCTTCTCTGGGTTGCCGCCGGATTTGATGGCGTCCTGCTGTTTTTTTATCAGCCAATCGAAAAGCTCAGAGAGAACGCTGGTGAGGTCTTCGGCACACGCCCGAGCTTGAGCGCGGTCAGGTTCATAACCGACGACGGTACCGAGCGAAGGCCAATCGTAAAGGATACAAAGCCCGAGGCTATTGGAACCATCGAAGAGTTTGCCGCAAAGACTCTCATAAAACGCGGTGGAACCTTCGAAGCTGACATTGAAGCCGTGGACGAGGATCGTGACATGACTCTGCTGTTCGTTTTGGCCTTGAGTGAGCGCTGGGAAAGCATCGGCGGCACCTGCCAGCAGTGTGCGGAACTGCGTCGGGCTAACCCTCCGCCAATTATTGATGCTGTTCAGCGGTCCGCCATCGCTGACGAAATAAGACAATCCTCCGACATTGCGGCCTGTGCCAGTGCCTCCGTTGTTGCGGTCGCTGATGAGCCAGTATTTCGGCATGGATGGGCCTCGTTATTCGACGATGCAAATGGTCCAGAAATCGGAAAAGAGTCTGCAACCCCTACGTAAGGCCGCAAAAATCTCTTCAGCTGAACGCAAAGCCCGACAGTCTCGAACCACAAGATTCTGCCAATTCATCCAAGTAATTCGCACCGGGATCTTAGAGATCGGTCCTATTTGTACGAGTTGCCGTAATCCTTGTCCTAATTACCCGATCGGCACGCAATGACGCGAAGTGTAAGAATAAAATCTCACGCAAAGATGCAAAGGCGCGAAGAAAGGAAGAGAAGAGCATTGGGTATTAGGGCCGCGACGAACCGGAAAGGCGCTGCAGAAACCTCACGGCGTTGAGCAGCCGTCTTTCGCCCGCCCTATTTTCTCTATGCCGTTGTCGGCCGATCGCAGGTTGGGATCATGTTTAATTCGGTACCCGAAACATTTCTCTTTCCCGCCATTGGTGTCTATTGTAAATATTTACACCCTCCGCGGTTGCCTAACCAAAAACCCTTCACTTTCACCAATGTCCCCCGCCAGCCATTTTCAGGATCCCTTTGTGTTCTACGAGGCCCGAATTTCGGGTTCCGGGTTGCGGGTCTCGCATTTCGCGTTCCGCATTCCGCATTCCGGGTTTCTGACTTATTAATACATGAAAAAGTTAAGTTGCTTTGTCTGCATCGCGCTCTCAGTGACTGCTACGGTCGGATTCGCACAGAATCGCGGCCCATTGCTTGGAATCGTTTCAATCGCTCCGTCGGAGGCAAACAACGGTAGATTCATCCAAGGGGCCCAACAGCGGGCCGCTGAATACGGATGGCAAGTCCAGGTCATTGACGCTCAAGGAGCCGCTGATCAAGCCAATACGGCGATTCAGAATCTAGTGACGCGCAAAGCGGGAGCGATTATTGATATGGTGTTTCCGACCACCTCATTGCGCGCCAGTCTGCTCACCGCGCAGCGATCAAACGTACCGGTAGCCACCTGGGGTGGCGGAATCGATCGTGGCGTCGTCGCGACCAATGGATCGGGAGGCCCGTTGGCGGTTCCCGTCGTTGAACAGATGGTGAAAGATTTAGGAGGAAAAGGATCCGTATTGGCACTGACTTATCATACGGGTCAGGTGGCTCGAGAACGCGAACAGGAACTCGATCGGATTCTTTCCAAATACCCTGAAATCAAAGTGACAAAAAATGAAGTGCGCATCCCCGGGTATCTGCAGGATGGCGCTCAATACGCAACCGCCTGGTTAGCTGCGCATCCGGCGAGCAGCGGCCCTCTAGCAATCTGGGGATCGTGGGACGATCCAGCGCTCGGCGCAATCTCCGCGTTAAAACAACAGGATCGTAAAGACGTGAAAGTTTATGGACAAAATGGCAATGCCAACGCCATCCTGGCGGTTCGTGATGGCTGGATGGCGGCCACAGCCTGGCAAAATAGTGTGCAGGAAGGAAAAGTGCTGGTTGAAACACTCAAGGCGGCCGTGGCAGCCGGAACCGGGTGGCAACCTAAAGCAGTCGAGGTTCCAGGTGTTCTAGTCGACACCGACACGATCCAACAATTTCTCCAGGAACATCCTGAATCGATTGGAAAATAATCAAGTCGGACACATTGACCATGGATGGATCTTCGGGATTCGCACACGGTTCGAGTTCCTCATCTGCAGAACGGTTACCTTTCGTTCGTACACGAGGAATTGCGAAATCATACGGAGGGGTCCGTGCGTTGCATGGTATCGATCTCGATATTTATCCAGGTGAAGTTCACGGACTGGTCGGCGCCAACGGCGCCGGCAAATCCACGTTCATCAAACTATTGGCCGGACTCGAAATCCCGGACGCGGGAACGATCGCACTGGATACGCGACCCGTCGTACTATTGAATCCTGAACAATCGACGCGACTAGGCCTCAGCTTCATCCATCAGGAGCTCAATCTCGTTCCTCAATTCAACGCGCTGCAGAATTTGACATTAGGTTTGCCCAAACCAAAGCGCGCCGGATTGATTCATTGGCCGGCGGTTCGTGCCAATGTGTCGGGACTGATCAAACGATTGGGAATTAATTTTTCGCTTGAAGTTCCAGTTTCGGAATTGAGCGTCGCAGAACAGTGGATGGTTTCCATCGGCCGTGCACTCATTCGGCAGACCCGACTGATCGCGATGGATGAACCAACCGCATCGCTCTCCCCCAACGAAAGCGAACGGCTGTTCGAAATAATCCGTGAACTGGCATCTGATGGGATTGCGATCTTATACGTTTCCCATCGTCTCGACGAGATTCTCAATCTCTGCAGTACGATCTCCGTTTTCAAAGATGGCGAAAAAGTCCTTCAGCAAAAGGTCCGCGGTATGACCAAGAACGATCTAATCCATGCGATCGTCGGAGCCGAGGGGGTCGCGGCGCCTCCGAAAAGGAATGCAGACCGATTGGGCAAACGGATTGTTTTGCAACTCAAGGAACTCCGGCGGGCGCCGAGAGTTCGCGACGTATCGCTGAGTCTTTATGCGGGCGAGGTCGTAGGACTCGCCGGTCTGGTCGGCGCGGGTCGTACCGAATTGGCAAACCTCATATTTGGGGTTGGTGCTCCCGATCATGGGACAATGCTTTTGGATGGCTCTGCCTATCGACCCCGCAGCCCTCACGAGGCGACCAGCCATGGTGTGGTCCTGGTTCCCGAAGAGCGTCGATCTCAAGGTTTGATTCTGGATCGCAGCATATCATTCAACATCAATCTGCCGTTCTTGAAGCCGGCACGCCTCTTCGCTCCACTACCGGTTGTCTCCACCCGTCGCAGTACCAGCCGTGCCAATGAAATAATGAACCGACTGCGGATCAAAGCTGAGACCGCGGCAACACCGGTGCGACAGTTGAGCGGAGGCAATCAACAAAAGGTAGTCATCGGCAAGTGGCTGACCCTTGCGCCGCAGCTCTTGATCCTCGATGAACCGTCACGCGGCGTCGATGTCGGCGCACGAGCAGAAATTCATCGAATCATCAATGAACTCGCCGAACGTGGAGCGGCTATCCTTGTGATTTCGTCCGACGACGAAGAACTCCCCGGACTATGCGATCGCGTAATCGTGATGGCTGAAGGTCGGATCGCTGGCGAACTTCGCGGTATAGAAATCACCAGAGAGGCCATTCTTCGTCTCAATTACCAGTCTCTGATATGAATGAATCTTTAAGCCCCTCCCAGCTTAACCTCCAGATGCCAAGAGGGGTCCGATCCATTCACCTGCGCCGGCACGTTTTTGGTGTGATCGCGAAGTACGGAACAATCATCGGGATGTTTCTCATGATTGTTGTCTTTTCCATTGCGGCGCCGAATTATTTTTTCACAATCTCGAATTTTGTTAACATATTGAATCAGTCCTCGTTGACGGGGATTATCGCGGGCGGACTAACGGTCGCCGTCATAGTGGGCGAACTCGATCTGAGCATCGGGTTCTCCGCGTCGTTCGCCGGAGTTCTGGTAACCGGTTTGATGGTTTACCAGAAACTGTCGGTACCGGCCGCCATAGGTGTCGTCCTTTCAATCGGGATCGTCCTGGGTGTTGTGAACGGCTTGATCGTTGCCAACCTTCGCGTCAACAGCGTAATCGCTACATTAGGCACCGGCAGCATCATTGTCGGAATTAACTACGCTTATTCGACCGGGGCGCCTATCGCCGGCGGTGTTCCCGACGCCTTCCTCAACATCGCGCTCGGCACCTTATTCGGTATTCCTAACAACATCGTGATCATGGCAGTCGTTTTGATTTGTCTTTGGCTGCTGATTAATCGCACCGAATTAGGACAACGCATTCAGGCGGTAGGAGGCAACATCGAAGCAGCGCGCCTGTCGGGAATTCGTGTCGACCGAGTAAAGATTTTCGCCTTTATCGTGTCCGCGGTCTGTGCCGCCATTACCGGGATTCTCTTATCGTCTCTCATCGGCAGTGGAACCACCACCGCAGCCGACGCCTATTTGTTGAATGCGTTCGCTGCTGTGTTTTTAGGTTCGGCCACTCTCAAAGACGGTGAATTCCATATACCAGGGACTTTAGTCGGCGTTCTGATCATCGGCATCGGATTCAACGGATTAGCCATCTTCGGAGCTCCGACTTTTTACCAATATCTGTTTCAAGGAGCCATCCTAATCGCGGCAGTCGCGCTTAGCACAGTCGCTCGACGATACTCAAAATTATGACTTCCCCATCACCCATTTACGATATCTATATCATCGAGTATGCCCGCAGCAAAGACCAACCGATCGCTAGCCTATTGTTAGGAGTCTATGATCGAGGCAATATCGATTTGCCCTTTTCATTCGTGATGGCTCGTGCAGAACACCGTGTTGTTCTGGTTGATACCGGCTTTATGCGAGAGGGATCCGGTGAAGCGATGGCAAAGAAATTTGGTATTGAACAATGGATTTCCCCGATTCGCATGTTGGACCGGCTTGGCGTCGCGGCAGAAGACGTTACCGATATCGTTCTGACCCATGCTCACTATGATCACATGGGTTCGATAGACAAATTCCCCAACGCCCAAATTTATATCCAAAAACGCGAGATTTTGTCCTGGGTTGAAGCGATGGCTATGCCGCAACAGTTCGGCTTCCTAACCAAAGCTCTCGATGCCGAGGACGTTCACGAACTACTCCGAGCCGCTGAACAACATCGCCTGACTTTATTGGGCGGAGATCAACAGAATATTGTGCCGGGCATCCATGGTTATCTCGGGGCCGACTCGCACACGTTCGGCTCGCAATATGTGACCGTTAATTCATCACGGGGAAGTGTCGTGGTCGCAGGCGATTGCGCCTATAGTTATGCAAATCTGATCGGACTCAACGGGGAAGGCGTTTATATACCGCTCGGGTTCGGTATTGGCAGCCACTTTGAGTCGCTGAAGGTCATTGACCGTATGATGAAAGAAGTCGAGGGAAACCTCGACCGAGTCATCGCTCTCCATGATTTTGAGCGATGGACTCGATTTACACCTTTCGCAGAAGTCGACGGATTCAAGATCGCCAGGGCCGGCTAACTGACCCCAAGCGCTTTCAATGTTGGGCCGTCGATTTGACCGGTAACGGACAACGTGTCGACAGACTGAAACCAGCGAACCGCTTTTGCCGTTTGTGGGCCGATTCGGCCATCGATCGGACCCTGATAGTAGCCGAGTTGATACAGCAGTTGCTGCACGGCAACAATCTTGTTCCGAGAAAGCGTCACTTCGGCTGGAGAGGATTGGTCATCGGAATAGTCGCCAGCACTATTGTCATAATAGTCGCCAGCACTGTTGTCATAATAGCCGTAGTCCGGATAGTCGAACCCGTAGTAGGGGTAATCATACGCAAAGGAATCTCCAATAAAGAAATCTCCGCCGAAATGATCCCTGAGCCGGAAATGATCTTCGTCCCGGAAATGATCCCGGAAACGATCTCCGTCCCGCGCAAAGCGCTCTCCTTGATGTTCTGCGAAGCTACGGCCGGCAAAACTGTGCCCGGTGAACCCAGCGAAATGGCTGCCGCCACCGACGAAACGGCCACCGTCACCACCGAAATGGCTGCCGCCACCACCGAAATGGCTGCCGCCACCACCGAAATGGCTGCCGCCGCCACCGAAACGGCCACCGCCACCAACGAAACGGCCACCCCCACCGACGAAATGGCCGCCGCCACCACCGAAATGGCCGCCGCCACCGAAGCCTCCGCCATGTGCGAACGCGGCGGTAGGCGCGAGCGCCATAATGCCGCCCAGAACCAGACCGACCAATGAACCCTTCATCAATATCATAAGTAAGATTTCTGGTTGGAATTTGGCTTCACTGAACGGGCGGGGCTAATCGGATACCTTGATCCCATATCGGCGGGCCTGATGGCGCTAGCTAGCCGACTTTTCGGCAAACCCACTTCACACAGCGCAGCGTAGCCGCAACCAAACTTATGGAACGGGAGCCAACAGAGAGAACGGAGAACCCTCTGTTCTCTCCGTTAGCTCCTGTTCAACTGTCTTTGAGCCGAGGCCGTCACGCGCTGAGTGGTGCTTTACAGCAGCGCGCCGGACCGCTATTGGCTATCGGCTATCGGCTATGCGCTATGCGCTATGCGCTACGCCGGCGCCTACAATTGGTCGAATCGATCCCAAAACTGCTCGCTGCTCTCGTAGAGGTCGTTGAATAAGGCTTGCATCCGCTGATATCGATCGACCCATTCCGGATTGGGCAGGATTTCGT
>DATNNZ010000343.1:0-9326 GCA_035601575.1 Chthoniobacterales bacterium | reverse complement strand
AGACGCCATGATCGCGGCCCCAATGACACCACCGAAAAAAGTGCCGCGACCGCCCGCCAAACTCGCCCCGCCGATAACTGCCGCAGCAATCGCGTCGAGTTCGTACCCCACACCTATTCCCGGGTGAGCTGAGTTGATTCTTGAGGAAAGGATTAAGGATGCCAAACCAACCATGCACCCGGAAAACAGGTACACTTTTAGCTTGATGAAACGCACGTTCACTCCTGCTCGCCGTACACTCTCCTCGCTGCTGCCAATTCCGTAAGCATACCTGCCAAGCGGCCTATTGTTGAAGAGGTGATAAGCTATTAGCATCGTGACGAGCACTAACCAGATCGGGACTGGTACTCGCGCGAGTTCCCCATTCCCGATGAAGCCATACCAATCAGGAAAACCGTACATCGAATACCCACCGCTCAGCTTTAGCGCAAGACCCTGAGCGATTCCCAGCATTCCGAGGGTGGTGATGAAAGCGGGGATATTCGCGTAAGCTATAAGCAAGCCGTTGATGAGCCCACCGACCAGGGCGACGAGTACGCAGATCATCATCCCTCCATACATCGGGATGCCGAGATTGTTTGTGCATATCGCCATGATGACCATAGACAATGACATCATCGTGCCCACGGATAGGTCAATCCCTCCGGAAACGATCACCAGAGTCATGCCAATCGACAGCACAGCGTTGACTGAACCCTGTAAGCCGACCGTCAGCAGGTTAGCCGGTAGGATAAAGGAGGGCTTTATGATCGCGATGACAGCGACCACCACAACAAGCAAGATAACTGGCCCAAGGCTCTCAAAGAGTTTCCATATTTGTGCAGATCCGGGTGCCCCACCGAACTTATACATGGGCGCGGCTCGCACAGGGCGAGGATTGACGGTAGCGTTCATTGCATTAGTTACGCTGTGCTTTGGTTAGGTCGTGCTTCAGTTAACTCCCCAGTTAGAATCACGCTGGTCAGCTTTTCCTTATCGAATTCACGCGTCGTGATCTCAGCGACTTTGCGACCGTTCTTAAGCACGACACATCGATCACTCACCTCCAAGATGTCGTGAAGATTGTGACTGATGTAGATGATTGCGAGGTTACGCGTTTTTAATCCGTGAACGAGATCGAGAACTTTTCTCGTTTGCGCGACCCCAAGCGCGGCTGTCGGCTCGTCCATGATCAACAGCCTGGACTTCTCCCGCACCGCTTTTGAGATTGCAAGCGCTTGCCGTTGTCCACCCGAGAGTTCTCTCACCCGCCGATCGACTCGCGGGATATCGACCGCAAGGTCATGCAGGAGAGTAGTGGCTTCCTGGCGCATCCGAAAATGGTCAAACCAAGGCACCAAGTTAAAAAACCTCTTCTCCAATTCGCTGCCTAGAAATAGGTTGGCCGCGACGTCGAGATTATCACACAACGAAAGTTCCTGGAAGACTGTATGGATTCCGCCTTCCATGGCATCTCGCGGCGTTCGGAAAAGCATCGTCTTTCCATCCAGCCGGATTTCTCCTTCATCCGGCTGGTAAGCACCGGCCAAGATCTTGATCAAAGTTGATTTGCCCGCTCCGTTGTCACCAAGGAGCGCCACTACTTCACCTTCGTAAACATCGAGGTTCACTTTATCAAGCGCACGAATTCCGCCAAAATACTTGGTGATATCGTGCACTGACAACAAGGGATGCTTCTCCTGCTCCATAGCGGCTATTTAGAAAAATTGGATTCGGTGCGAATATTCCAACTACAATTTCAGGCCTAGCGTATTCGCCACGTTGTCGACGTTATCTTTGATAACCAAGGTGGCACCAGAATCGATGAACTTTGGAAAGTCGCCTGCCTTCTTTTCGCCTTTCATCAGCTGAACAGCAATGTCCACGGCGTTCGTCCCCATCGTTTCTGGCATTTGAGCAACGGTCCCGGAAAAGCTGCCATCCTTAACTGCTTTAAACCCTTCGGCTACCCCATCGAATCCAACGATCTTTACTGCCTTGAATCTCTCGGCCTGAGCATTGTCTCCGGCTTCCTTGGCCTTTTGAGCAGCTCTTTCCAGAACCTGGCGAGCGCCGATACCCATCATATCGCTTGCCGCAAATATGAGATCGAGGTCTTTGTGCCCCGCGATGAGCGCCTCGGTCGCCTCGAGTCCGCCCGGTTCTGTCCAGTGACCGTTGATAGAAGCTACGAGTTTGATTTCCGGAAACTTAGCGATGCCCTCATGAAATCCCGATTTCCGATCAGCGGCCGTTTGTCCGCCGGGTTCACCCTCGAGCATTGCAACGTTGCCCTTTCCATTGATTAGTGAAGCAGCGAACTCAGCGCCAGTGCCAGCGCCGGCCTTATTGTTTGTCGCTATAGTTGTCACATAAGCGCCTTTCTCGACTCCCGAATCTACAAGAATGACGTGGAGTCCCGCTTTGGCAGCCTTATCGAGGACATTTCCCAGGCCCTTCGAATCAACCGCAGCAATAATGAGAGCTCCAAAATCTCCGCGCGCGATTAGAGTCTCAATAATATTAATTTGATCCTCGACAGCCGCATGACTTCGGGAAGCGAAGCTTTCGGTCGCGATCCCGTATTTCTTGGCTTCTCGTTCTGCTGCTTGGACAATCCTGATCTGAAAGACGTCATTAACCAGCGTTTTGGGCAAGATCGCGATTTTCTTGAGCTGTTCTGCGCTTGCCGAAATCGGGAGCGTGACAGCAGTTAAATGGACGGCGGCGATAAGGCCGACGATGATTTGTCGAATATATTTCATACGGGATAACTTCTTTCTTTTTTCGGTACTTTTGTTCGGGATCTTTTACTCTTTGAAACGCACACGTTCGACTCCTCCTGTTTCCGCGGAGCGTGCGACGGTGTCGACGATCTCGGCGACCCGGTAGCCATCTCGTAAGGTCGCAGCATCAGGACTAAGCTCTCGCTGCTCGACTATGGCGGACACCATCTCGTAGATCTGGAACGCGAAGCAGTCCCTCCACCCTACGGGATGCGATCCCTGGAGGCCGACCGGGAGGAAGAAATCGCTAAAAGGATGGTCAGGACGCAGCACCATTAGTGTGCGAGGCCCTTGCCCAGGAACGCGGTGCTCGAGTTCGTTTGGGCGCTCTACTTCGAACCGCAATGAGCCTTCTGTCCCGTCGACCTCGATGCGACCCGTCAATGCGTGAGGCGCATCGACTCGACACGCTTCAAAGACAGCAGTCGCGTCATTCTCTAAAAACGCCACCGCCCCAAACCAATCATCATTAACGTTTTTAATTTTACCTGCCGGATCAGTCGTCCATGTTTTGGACAGTGCAGTGACTTCGGTTACTTCGCCGACCAGGTACCTTGCTTGATCAATATAATGAGATCCTAAATCTCCCAGCGCACCGGCTCCGGCAGTGTCTCGATTAAACCGCCAGCTCAACCCTGAACCCGGCTCCAGCATGTTTAGCAGAAATGTGCTTCTGTAGTGACGCACTTCGCCAATCTTCCCTGCCGCGATCATTTTCTTGGCTAAGCGCAACGCGGGAATGAACCGGTACATAAAAGCGCACATGTGCTTAACGCCTGTGGCGTCAACTGCCTTGTAAAGAGAAAACGCTTCCTCAGCGCTCCGAGCGAGCGGCTTTTCACAGAAAACATGTTTGCCGTTTTCTGCGGCCGCAATCGATGGCTCACCGTGCAGCTCATTTGGACCGGCGTTCACTAGCAGGTCGATATCTGATCGTGTAACGAGCGAATGCCAATCGCTGACGATTTCGCGCCACCCATAACGCTCGGCCATTATACGAGCAAGAGCCTGATCTCGCTCAGCAATTGCTACGAGATCAGGATGAATCATCGGCTCTCGGCGTGCTCTACCGACGTCACCCAGGCTTAATGAATGCATTTGGCCTATAAAGCCGGCTCCAAGCAACCCAACACGAATATGTTCTGTCATAGCTCAGTCTTTAGGCCGGTTCTCCCTGCTCCATACGGAATGCCGTCCTTTCTGAAGTGGAGAAAAAGACAGGGGGAACTCGCAACGCACTCAACATGCAACGGGATAGCTCGGTCTGTCAACAATTTTATTAATAATAGTTTTACCAATATTGTTGCCAACTCCGCGTTCCTCGTTATAATCGTGTGCCAGAGAACCTCGCAGACCGTCATGCTTTCGAATGGAGACATCGTCCGTAACCTTGAGGAGGACATCGTCTTTGGCGTTTTCCATCCCAAGGAAAAGCTCACGGAAGAAGGCTTGATGGCGCGTTTCGGCCTGAAACGACATGTCGTGCGCGAAGCCCTGAGCCAGCTCGATTTGATGGGACTTGTGGTCCGTGTTCCTAATCGAGGGGCCTATGTGCGTGAACTGACTCCGGACGAGGTGATCGAAATTTATGAAGTTCGTGAAATCCTGGAGGTTGCAGCCGCACTTCGAACTCCGCTGCCAGCTCCAAAAAAAGTTATAGACGTTCTAAAGAGAGTCCAAGATGAGCAATCAGAGGCGATCGCGAACCATGATTTACGCAAAGTGTTCCGACTGAATATCCAATTTCACCGCCAACAGTTTTTAGCGTCTCAAAACACGAAATTGGTCCAAAGCATCATGGAATATGCGCAACAAGCTCACCTGATTCGCGCAATCAAGTATTCCGAACCCGGACATTTACAAAAAGTAGAGCGCGATCATCGGCAGATCGTCAAGGCAATGGAAGGAAAGAACCGTAACTTATTGGTCGAAATTGTTCGCAACCATCTTCCTGACTCTCGAGACGCATACCTTCGGGCCCACGCTCTTCGACATGGAACTGGCTTTCCAGAACTCCGGGATCAACCGGCCGATAACAACCTTCAAACCCGATGATTAACCTTTCTCTTTTTTGGTGCTGGGCGCATGGGCAAACGAAATGCGAACAATACTGTCGCCGAAGGCAGCTCATGAATCTGCAATCAAACAAGGAAGACTTTCTCTAACCCACATCTATGACGCCTCCTTTCGATGCCTCAAAACTCGACCGGTTGCTCGATGAAGCCGGAGTCGATCTCTTACTCGCCGTCAGCAAACATAACGTGCAATACCTGCTTGGCGGCTATCGCTACTTTTTCTTCGCACATGCTGACGCGATTGCTACCGGACGCTACTTGCCTATTGTCGGCTATTTCCGGGGCAGCCCTGAACTAGCATTCTATGTGGGAGCCGGGAACGAAGCCTGGGGCCTGGAAGTTTTTCCAGTCTGGACCCCCAATAGTGTCACTCGCTCCTGGACGAGTGCCGACTCGGCGATGGCTGCCGTGGAGTTCATTCGTAAGGCGGGTTACACGTCGGGCAGGATCGCCCTCGAGTTCTCGTTTTTGCCGGCAGACGCAATGGATGCGCTCCGGCACGAGTTACCGAATACAATGTTTGTGGAGGCCCTGCCAATTCTCGAGGAGCTACGCGCGGTAAAGACCAAACAGGAGTTAGAATATCTCAAAACCGGCGCTACAGCAGTTGTTGACTCAATGCTCGCAACATTCCAAAGCGCTGAACCGGGAATAACCGAGGCGCAACTCGTAGAGCATTTACGGATCGAGCAGTCTCACCGTGGCCTTACCTTTGATTACGCGCTTATCACGAGTGGATTAACTTTTGGGAGGGCACCGTCTAACCGAGCCTGGAATCCAGGAGAAACTCTTTCTCTGGATACGGCGGGCTATTGCCACGGGTATCTCGCGGACATGGCGCGCATGGCGGTCATGGGAAAGCCGACTCAGTTGATGCAGGAACTTCTCCAAGAAATTCGATTCGTTCAAGATCAGACGCGTATCGCAATTGTTCCCGGTCGGCCTGGGCGAGAAGTCTACGAAGCAGGGCGCCGGACAAAGGAGCAGTGTAAATTCGGCAAGAGCTTTGGCTTTGTGGTACACGGAATGGGTTTGATCAGCCATGAGGCTCCGCGTCTGCAGCACAACGATGAATTCGATTACGACGCAGCTCACGCGGAACATCCGCTCGAAGCAGGCATGGTGCTTTCGATCGAAACAGGTATCAAACATCCAGAGGCCGGCTTCATCAAGCTCGAAGACACTGTGGTTGTCACTGATACCGGGTGGGAAGCGTATGGAGATTGGGGTCGGGATTGGAACGAAGTCCAACTATGAAACAAAAACCCGATGAACGTTCACTGCGCCGACGGCTTCTCGATGGCGAAACAGTATACGGGCTAGTCATCAAAGCGCCGGCGCCAGCGCTCGTAGAGATGTGTGCAGCGGCGGGATTTGATTTCGCGTTCATTGATGGAGAGCATGGAAGCGGAGAAGCCCTCGAATTGGAACACCACGTGCGCGCTGCCGAAAGCTTTGGTATGCCAGCTGTGGTCCGGGTAGGAAGCCATCAACCGGGCGAGATTCTTCGGGCCCTGGATATTGGCGCCGAAGGCATCATTGTTCCGCACGTGAACACTAGGGGAGAAGCAGAAGCGGTTGTGCGCGCCGCCCATTATCCGCCAGTCGGCCGTCGCGGTCTCGCGACAACAACACGCGCGGGACGACACGCGTTTTCCAACCTGAAAGAGCATCTTCGCTCCGCGGAAGAAAACACACTTATTGTGGTGCAGGTCGAGGATCCGGAAGCTATTGAGCACGTGGAAGAGATTGCTTCGGTTCCGTACATTGACTGTGTCTTTATCGGTCCAGCGGACCTATCGCTAGGACTCGGCTATCCTGGAGAAAGCGATCATCCTACCGTCGTTGAAGCGTTTACGCGGATCTGCAGTACCGTTGCCTCCAAGCCGAACGTCAAACTCGGTACCTTCGCGCGAGATGCCAAAGACGCACACGCCTGGACCGCTAAAGGAGCGTCTTTTCTAGCCCTGGCTGCTACACTACTAATCGCGCAGAAATTTCGAGAAGTAGTCGCCGACTTACAGCCTGGCCAGACCTGACTAACCGAACGCCGGATCATACGGCAAATGATCTCGCACCCAGAGCGATCTTGTAATATCGAGGTTGACTTTCTTGCCAAGATCCTATTCAGCCTCGTCTCGTCCCGTGCGTTGGACGATTGCCGCTCACCCCTACTTCAGACAGACAGCTTTTCTCCTCTTCCGCTCTCCCTAAATTGCGGTCCGTACCAGGCCATAAACGCTCGTAATGCAGGTTATGTCTGATAATGTTTAGGCGAGCCTAATTTCTGCAGTTCGTTTTTGCCAAGTTACCACTTTGGTACGTGGTACGTTGACACAAAACTTGGTACTTTTGCTGCAATTCCGAGTGTCAGGTAGCCGACGACCTGAGAAAAGCGCTCTGATCGCGTTTTAGAGCGTTTTTTTCCTGTGAACTAAATTCACGAACTACTATGGAGTAAGTTGTGGACTCGTTTGCATCGTGCACGAGCCAGGCACCGAATGGCCGCTATAGTGGACGTTGAGACAAAACTTGGTACTTATTTGAAGCAAAACTTGGTATTTAAGTAAATCCGTGAACTTCTGCCACATTTGCGACCGTTTCCAGATGCAAATCTTTGCATGCCAGTGGCTTGCGTTTTTCTAGATTCCCTTTAGCGAGTTCAGGATTTTAGTTCCTAGAAGCATAGCGGACTGTATTGGTAGAGGCAGTTCGCGTTTGCCTCCCCGTTGGCCAAAGGGTGCAGTGAGCATTTTATACATTGTGTCTAAGTGACTTAGAGCTCAGAAGGCGTAGCGTCGAGTTCTCGCAATTGCTTCATAGATTGATTCAATCGAAGCCCGCAAGCTCTTCTCGGAAGTCTCTTTTCTAACTTGCGGATCATATCGAGCGAAAACAGACTTGTTCCTTGAATCCCTGAATCGCTTCTTTGTCGTAATTACAGTTTTTTTTGCAGGGTGCTCGGCTCTAAGGTTCTAGGCTTCAGGGAAATAGCTTAGTTTTTACCGTAAGCACGAGATATGCCGTAATGCGGCGACTCCGCGGTCTTTGAGGCGGACATGGCTGATGATCGCGGAGCCTCCGGCGCCGCCGAGGTTGGTGAATCGATCGCTTGAGTGCCCGAGCAATCGCGACTGGAAAATGGCGACATCTTACCGAGACAACCGCCCATTGGTGTTGCTGGTGTTGGCTAAATTGATCGCTATTCGACTTGGCGAGCGCTTCTAAAACTTAGTCCAGGGAAGCGCCGCTGATGTACTGCTCAAGGTTATCGATCGTTGCCGCCTGTGCCGAGATCAGCCACTTAACCACGTCGCCGATCGAAAGCATACCTGTCATCTTGCCTTCTTCCATCACCGGCAGATGCCGCACCCGTTTCTCGGTCATGACTCGCATGCAGTCGACAACCGTGTCGCCCGGGTTAGCGGTCACGAGTTGCTGGGTCATTATTTCCTGGACGCGAGTCTCCTTTGAGGACTTTCCCTTGAGGATGACTTTCCGCGTGTAGTCGCGTTCAGAAATGATTCCGATCAATTTGTCATTCTCCACCACAGGCAGTGCCCCGATATTCTTATCAGCCATCAAAGCGATCGCATCGAAGATCATCGCAGTGGGCGCTATCGACCAAACGGTCGAAACCTTTTGCGCCAAGATCCCGCCGACTGTGCCAGCGACTTCCATACGCAATCGTTACCATGCCGCACTTGAGGATAGATTCAAAGGCAATCTGTAGGAAGGCGTCGCCGTTCTCAAAATCTCCCGCTCTCCATCTTGTCCACTGGTCCATTCCGGCATTTCCGACGGCGGAAAATCGGGCATGGGATCTTCCCCGGACTCAACTCGGACAGCCCTACGATAAGCCTGGCCGGGAGCCTTGACTCCGTGTTGCGGGAATAGGCGCATCAAATTCAGACGGTTGATCAATTGGGCGCCTTCCTCGTGCGATTCACGTATCCGTGTCACTTTGCGAATTATTTGGTATGAATTTTTGCGCGCTATTTGGCATAATCTTGCGCCGAGGCGCTTCTTTTCGATCACCACTCGGGCCAAAATGATTCGACCCAATAGTTCCGAAAGCGTGGCTCAGCCGCAGATTAAACTTAACCGCCGAGACTCAGAGCGGCCCAACAGTCTCGTAGTGGCTTGCCAACTCTCACCCCCGAGCTGTCAAACCGCTGTGTGTTTGGCGTGAGTGGTTGAGCAGGCTGCCGTCCGGTCGCTGGTGTAACCGGTAGGAGACGCCTCTCTTCGCAAAGAGTATCGAACACTTTCGATTTAGGGTGAACGCATAGGAGGAAAAAACATGGCAAATCCCATTCTGGTCACCGGCGCGGCGGGCCGCGTTGGCGCGGTAGGGCGCACGGTCACCGAACTGCTGTTGAAGCAAGGCAAAGCGGTGCGTGCGATGGTGCGAAATGAAGACGAACGCGCGCAGGCGTTGCGCGACATGGGTGCGGAGGTCGTGGTCGGCAATCTCCTCGATCTC
>DATNNZ010000342.1:0-6093 GCA_035601575.1 Chthoniobacterales bacterium | reverse complement strand
AGCGAATGCTGAACTTTCGCGAGCTATGGGTCTGCAAGAGAACCGTGTATTTATTGTGTCGGAGGAGCCGCTGAAGCAACTCCCGGCGAAATCCGCCGCTCCGCTGGTCGCTCGGGCTTTGCAGAATCGGCCTGATCTTATCGCTCTTCGTGATCAAGTCGAGGGCGCCGGGAAATTCGCCCTGGCCGAGCGGGACGCCCGACTCCCAAAACTCCAGGCATTTGGCAGTTTCGGAACAACACCAGTCGGTGATCCTGGCGTGCAGGGTAATTATGTCGCCGCTGGGATCAATGCGAAGTGGGCTCGCCTGGATTCCTCGGTAAACTTGGACGGCATGGGTAATCCCGATCCGTATTACGTCTCGATCGATCTTCCTACGGCTCGTCATCCGCAAACATTGCTCGCGACCCAGCAGAACGGCCAGCCATTAACGGTCCAGCACGGTGCTCCTTTGCGACTGCTCGCCCCGATGAAAATCGGCCTGAAAAATATCAAGGCAATCACGCAGATTACTTATTCGGCAGAAGAGCCGGCGGACTACTGGGCCGATCGCGGCTATTCAAGATATGAAGGCATCTAACCTGGATTGCGGACAAATCCTTAGAGATTTGCGAGCAATCCAAGAGCTGTTAGCGCAGAGGTGGGTAGGCGACGTGACGTCAACCTGACTGTCGTGGAGGAGGTCGGCGAAGCAGCGGAGACAAACAAGAAATTAGGTGCTTATTGATACAGCTATTTCATAATGTTACACATATAATACAGGCATCTATAATTGGGAGTGCCTCCTCCGTGCCGACCCAGCCTATGGAATCGGCGTCACTCAGGCTCTCGGGATTGATCTCGCTGAGATTATGCCGAATGCGGTCGTACAACTCGAAGCCGTAGCTGAAAAATAGTAATATGAATACACAAGAACAGAAAATCCTAACGACCTATTGGGAGCGAATCTATTCAGTTGGCGAGCCGGGTGCGACCGCCAGTCTGGAGCTTCTAAAGGAGGAAACTAGGGCGTGGCAGCGGATTTATCGTGCGGAAAATTCTCGGCCGGAGATCAGCGCCCGATGCTGGTTGCAAATCAGAAGACGAACTCGAGCGAACCGGTACCTATTGGCGATCGGCAGAAGAACTCGAGTACGGCGCTAAAGTCGCGTGGCGGAACAGTACTCGCTGCATCGGACGGCTTCATTGGCAGAAGCTTGTGGTTCGAGACTGTCGGGCTCTGCGTTTAGCTGAAGAGATTTTTTCGGCTTTGATTGAGCACGTTCGACTGTCCACCGGGACTGGCAAAGTCGTTCCGATGATCACTATCTTCGCTCCCGAGCATTCTGATCAACGCCCGGTTCGCATCTGGAACCGGCAGTTGATTGGCTATGCCGGCTACCGGCGATCGGATGGGACAATCCTTGGGGATCCCTTGAATGTTCCGTTGACTGAAGTGCTTCGCAAACTGGGCTGGACTCGCGACCCGGCCGGCCCGTTCGATCTGTTACCGGTACTGATCGAAACATCAGAAGGCCTGCGCTGGTTTGATTGGCCGGTGCTGGGTAGTTAGCAGAGATTTCTACCGAAATGAACTCCCGGATGAGCGAGGACGCTTTTCGGACTGAACGTGAATAATTTTTGCTGTGATTGGTTGCATAGCGAAATCAACTTTGCCGAGACGGTTGCTTCTCCGGTGACGTTTCGATCGGACCGGAATCCTGGTTTAGTTGCTGCGCCGTCAAGCGCACTTGTTGCTGCGCTTGCAACACCAGACTTCGGCATCGTCCCGCTCTCCGGTTTCGATGCACTTGTCGTGCAATTGTCTTTCGACAATCTTGAGTTTATCATGGTCGTGCAACATCGCGACGTATTCGTTTGGTGGATTCATAATTCGATTAGTTCCATTTCGTGGGCTGGTATCTTCGAGGTAAGAGGGACCACAACCGGGAACGATTGCGACGCCAGTGGTAGAAATTGGAATGGATGGTTCGGATGTGGTCCTCATAACCCAGTTCCTCCATAGCTAACGCCAGACACTCAATGTAAGTGTCCACGACGTCTCCGATCATTTCCGGAGCTTGTTCCTTTACTTGGAGGAAGAATTCAACGGCACGGTCGATCACTTCTAGCTCCCGAGGAAAGACAGCCTCGGCAAAGGTGTATAGGTAACGCCGGAAACGGTTGCTCTCACGCTTGTAGAGCCGCAGGAAGGATTCTTTCGAGTCGAGGGTAACGTTGTCCCTCAGCCAAGACCAACGGCTGGTAGTCGAAGAGAGGAGTTGTTCACGGACGTCTAAACCCAGAGAAAGCTCGAGTTGGTTCAAGACGTCTTCGTTAATGAGGTTAAGGATGTCGGACCGGTAACGACGGAATTGCTTTTCCGTTGCGAGTGGGCTGGTGATTATCCATTCCAACCGTTTAAACCAAGAGGCTGCACCTTTAACTTGGATCTTGTACTTCCGGTCGCCGACGTCTACGTGGAAGTCATCTTGTCGGAGAGTGAGTTGTCGGTTGATAGTGGCGGACTTGGCCGCTGGGGCGGCAGAGGTTTCAGCGTACTGGATTTGCAGGTCAGGGAGCTTAGGAAGAGAGATAAAAGCAGCGGTGTTAGCTTCCGCTAAGGAGCGAAAGTGGCCGTTGTCGTATTCCTTTAGGCCAGAGAGGCCAGAAGTAGGAGAGATTCGTTGTTGGGCGAGTTCACGTGCCCGTCGGATGCCGGATTGCCGTTGGCCTTCTTGGCCTTCGATCGAAACCCAGCGATCATAGGAGTTTTTAGGAGTGCCGTCTGGATAGCGAGTAAAGACGTGGGAAGGTCGAGCACCGGCTCTTAGCTTTTGGTACAGATCATCGCGTCGCTGTTCATATCGGATGCGAAAATTCTCACGTGCGCGACGTTTTTGCGCTTCGTTCCAGATGTCGATCTTTGCGCGAACGTGCGGTTGGCGAAACTGCCAACCTGTTCTCTTATCGTTAGGGTTTCGGTTCCGTCTTCTTTTTACTACGGATCGTTGGAACCTCTTGACCTTCTTTAAGAAGGGTAAACCCTTCGCGGCGAGGGGGAGAATGCGGATGGTTGTTGGATATGGTCGGCACGCACCTCCCTAGAACGCTAGTGCCCTGAGTCAGAGGCTCGTTGAGTGACTGGTTTAATGCGATTATCGGCATTCTTAAATGGTGGGGGTGTTCGGCGTTGCATTGGCATGGCGTTTGCCCAATTTGAGATGAAATTGGTGATCAGCGGTATCTTGTTGGGCTTTGAGCTCGCGCTGGCCGATAGCCGTTCCATTCGGCCGGTGCGTCGCGGCCTGACCGCAGGGCCATCTCCGTTTCGAATGGTTGTCAAAGAACACCGTCCTGCGAAGCCCGTACAGATACGCCAAGACTCGCTAATCAATTCGTGACTTGGGGGTTAGCCCAACAAGGCAATCGAGCGCTGGCACTGGAGACTCAAAGTCGATATTTGGAAAAGTAGCCCATGCGTAGAGCGCATCAATACGACATTTGCTCTCCGCTGTTTTCGGAAGGGCTTCATATTCCGATGAACGTTACGCAAGGACGTTGCTGCTTTCTGTATATCGCTATGATGGCGGCAGACTCAAATGGCTGCTCCCGAGACTGACTGACTGAGCCTGTTCATGTGTTCGGTTTTCAAACCGTGTATATTCTTTTAAGAAGGTAAGCGGCAAATCGCCCTTTCATGGCATTGATAAAGGAATCGAGCAAAAGAGCTTCTGAACGACCGGGACTCACAGCTGGCGGGTTGGTTGCTGCGATGCTGACGGCAGCGCTGATATCGGTTTTCTATTTGGCCTGGAAAGTCGTCGGGTTGCCGTTCGTTCCTTTTGACGCTTTCGACTGGATGGCTCGCATCCTACCGGGCCAAGTTCTGGCCGCTGGCATTGATGCTATGGTAACAGTGATTCGTGCGTTCAATTTAGGGCCGACGGCTGCTGCCGCCAAAACGGCGGAGCACGTCATGGCAATAGCCGGCATGTTCTTCATGGGCCTTCTTGCAGGGACGATTCTCTTCAGCATCATACGGGCGGTGCGGGGGCGATACGCGGTTATTTTGGGGCTTGCCTTGGGAATCGCCCTGGGTATCCCGCTCCAGTTGATCAGTCAGCGGGTGGGTCAGACAGCCGGCACGGGGCCCGAGTTGAGCGCGATCTGGGTCTTGGGGGCTCTCTTGTTATGGGGCACGATGCTTGGCTGGGCCGATCAGCGACTCCTGGCTGGTGGCAGCACGGTTGTTGATGCGAGACCGGCTGGTCAGCCTGCAAGAGGGGATACCGCCGAACGGATTGATCGGCGTCACTTCCTGGTTCGGCTTGGCGGCGCCACGGCGGTCGTCACAGTGATCGGCGCCGTCGTAGGCGAATTATCCGAGGTGCGCAAACGGGTCAGCGGAGCAACAGGGAAAGACCTACTATGGTCTTCAACGCATCCGTTGCCTAACGCCGATGCCGCGATGAAGCCGGTTCCCGGCACGCGACCTGAGTTTACTCCGCTCGAGCGACACTACCGCATCGATATCGACACTATTCCACCAGTCGTCAACCCGCAGCGGTGGAGGTTAAAGGTCGATGGACTTGTTGAAAAGCCGCTTACGCTGACGCTTGACGAACTCCAGCGCTTCGAACCGATGCATCAGTTCATCACCCTCTCGTGTATCTCCAACCCGGTGGGCGGTGATCTCATTGGTACCACGCGCTGGACAGGAGTGAGCCTGCAGCAACTCCTGCCAAGTCTTCGGCTGCAAGCTGGCGCGACTCATCTCAAAATCCATGCAGCGGATGGGTTTTATGAGATTGTCTCGCTAGAGACCATCCGATCCGACGAACGCGTGATGCTTACATATGCATGGGATGGCGTACCGCTTCTCCCGGAGCATGGCTTCCCCCTAAGGATCTATATCCCAGACCTATACGGGATGAAGCAGCCCAAGTGGATCGAGTCCATCGAGGTGACGGATCATTGGGAGCCCGGCTTTTGGGTAATTCGGGGCTGGGATAAGGTTGCGCGTATGACCGCCACGTCGGTGATTGACACCGTTGCGGTCGATATGACCATCATCAATGCAGACCGCCGCCGGCTGGTGCCAATCGGCGGTATTGCCCATGCTGGTGCGCGTGGAATCTCGAAGGTGGAATTGCAAGTCGATGATGGCCCGTGGCAGGAAGCCGCACTACGTACACCATTGTCGCGCCTAACGTGGACCATCTGGCGTTATGAGTGGCCTTTCGATCATGGTAAACACACCTTTACTGTGCGTTGTTACGAAGGCAGCGGTACACCCCAGATCAGCACGCCCAGTCCTGTCGAGCCCAGTGGCGCTACAGGGCTTTACAGTAAAACTGAGATGTTCTGAACCCTCCGAAATGAGGACAAAAATTTGCGGGTCGGAGCTGATGTCGCGCTGTACTTAAATCGTAGACTGCGCTCCCAGGCAATCCACGATCTAAAAGCAGTAAACTATTGCACTCAAATCGTAGACTACTGCACTTAATTCGTGGACTGATTTCACCCTGAATTTCGGTTGTCGCACTGTATTTAAATCGTAGACAGGCTGCCTAGGAAAATGGGTGTTTTTGACTAAAACCGCGAAAGGTCAATTTGTGTCAAAACCCGGTAGTGGGTCGGTTTGATTCTCGGCGCTGGTGGACCGTCAGCATGTTAATATCCAGCACATCCTAGCCTCGCTGGCCCTGAAGGCGACCCGACAGAGCGTCATCATCGCCAAGCTCAGCTCGTATCCGAGAAAGAATTGAACGAAGAAGGCGCTGTGGGAGCTGGATAACTTGCGAGCGCTCAAGCGCGGCGAGTCCTATCACAAACTGGTGCGCGCGGTCGCGTATGCCAACGGCGGCAAATTGCGAGTCAGAACCGATCAAGAGCAACAGCTCTGGAGCGAATGCTCGCGGCTGCTGGTCAACTGCATCATCTACTACAATGCCTGCATCCTATCGGAATTGCTCGAGCGCGCCGAGCGCCGGCAGGATTACCAACGGGCCGACGCGATCAAGCGGGCCTACGGCTTCCTGGATATCGGCAATGGGGTCGACCTCCGGGAATTGGTCTATCTCTCGGAGGCAGCCCACGGTAGGGCGCCGC
>DATNNZ010000341.1:0-2274 GCA_035601575.1 Chthoniobacterales bacterium | reverse complement strand
TGCCCTCGTCAACCCAATCATCGAGGCATTCCGGCAACAGCGTCGTCTGCTGGCGATCCGCCCCTTGAACGAAACCCTGCATCACTTCCCCCGCCGATTCAGCAAGAGAATCATAGCACCGATGGGGTTTTCACACAGCCTCGACCCAAAACGGACCTTGGATCGAGACTCCAGTCCAGTATTTTGGAGTGTTCCCGCGACCAATCCCACGATAAGCTGCTGCTTGGATGATCTCGCCATGGTTTTGCGAACCAATTGGTACTGAGCGTAGATTGACGCCATTTTTCCGAGCGGACGCCGAGGATTGCACAAGCGGGGCGCGGGGCCAATGAGTGATTTCGTATTGCCTACCACGCGATACGCGGTCAGTGGCGAGGTCAATATCGCATATCAAACCATGGGTGACGGGCCCATCGATATCGTTTTGGTTCCTGGCATCGTTTCTCATGTGGAGTTTCTACACGAGTTTCCCGAATACACAGCCTTTTTGCGCCGCCTTTCTAAATTCGCCCGCGTCGTCACCTTCGACAAAAGAGGCCAGGGACTATCCGATAGAATATCCGGCGCTCCGTCGCTCGAAGAGCGGATGGATGATCTTCGCGCCATCATGGATGCCATCGGTTCCCAGCGAGCAGCGCTCCTTGGAATTTCCGAAGGCTCACCGATGAGCGCCCTGTTTGCAGCCACGTATCCGGAGCGCGTATCCCAGCTCATTCTTTATGGTGGCTTTGCTCGCAGTGCTGACCTTTGGGGTTCAGATAGTTCGATGGAAAAAGTGTTGCGGCGTATTAAGCATTGGGGCAACGGCGGCTTGATCAAAGGCGTGATCCCAAGCCGGGCAGAGAACCAGGAGGCGGTCAACCAGTTCGCGAAATTTGAACGTCTCTCGGCCAGCCCCGGAGCTTACAAAGCGATCGTGTTGTTAAACATGCTGATCGATGTCAGGGCGATCCTGCCGACCGTGCGAGTTCCGACACTTGTGCTTCACCGTCCAAACGATGCTCTGGTTCCAGTCGAGTGGGGACGGGATTTGGCGGCGCGAATCCCCGGAGCCAAATATATTGAGTATCCCGGCAGTGACCACCTCTACTTTTTCGGCGATGTGGAGGCGATGCTTGGTGACATCGAGGAGTTTATCACTGGACATCGTGAGATTTCATCGATCGATCTCGATCGCGTCCTGGCCACGGTTCTGTTTACGGATATCGTCGATTCGACGCGCAGCGCCGCCGAGATGGGCGACCAGACATGGCGTCGATTGCTGGATAGTCACGATGAATTGGCGAAGCAGATGGTCGAAAAGCATCGCGGCACTTTGATCAAGAGCACTGGCGATGGCATTCTCGCAACATTCGACGGACCTGGTCGCGCTGTTCGATGCGCGCTTGCCTTCGAGACGGCTTCAAAACAAATCGGTTTGCCGTTGCGCGCGGGCCTTCACACCGGTGAGATCGAAATCAGAGGCCGGGATATCGGCGGTATTGCCGTGCACGCCGCGGCTCGCGTCATGGCGCAATCCAACGCTGACGAGGTCCTTGTCTCGAGGGTCGTGACCGATCTTGTGGCCGGAGCAGGTTTGAAATTCTCTGATCGCGGATCGCACGAGCTTAAGGGCCTTCCGGGCCGATGGGATCTCTTTGCTGCGAGCATCTAGTTTCTGGGCTATGTCCGTTGATGGCTGCACGAAACGGACATGCCGAAGTATCTTGGCGATGTCCGTTATTGGGTGAACAGCGGAAAACATTTGCTCTCAAGGAGCTTTTCCGGTTTTGACCCGATTCGGACATTCGGTCGCAGCGACAGAGCCGATTGTTTGCCCTTTCTCACTCGCTGGCCCGTCGTAAAGTGTTAGGCTTGCGACAAGGACGAGACGTTTTCTCGGGGGGCAAATGAGACGACGCGAATTCATCGCTGGGTTCGGTGCTGCGACAGCGTGGCCGCTTGTGGCAGGCGCGCAGCAGAAGTCGATGCCGGTGATCGGCTATCTCAGCGTAGGATTCCCGCAGCTACAACATCCCTTCGTGGTCGCATTTCACGAGGGACTGAAGGAAACCGGTTTCATCGCGGATGAAAATCTGGCTATCGAATACCGTTGGGCGGAGGAACGCTATGATAGATTGCCCGAATTAGCCACCGATCTCGTCCGCCACAAGGTTGACGTGATCGTCGCAACTGGCGAACTGCCGTTGCGAGCCGCGGCAAGCGCAACCTCGACAATCCCCGTCGTCTTCACAATTGGTAGCGACCCGGTCCAGAGCGGACTGGTTGCCAGCA
>DATNNZ010000340.1:0-3042 GCA_035601575.1 Chthoniobacterales bacterium | reverse complement strand
GAGACAAGGTACGAGAGACTGCGATGGAGGGAGAAAGTGCTTTCTCCCAAAGCCGTTTGCACGTACAGGAAGACTCATTGTTGAGGGAAAAAGGCAACGCGGAACAGCAACAAATGCAGCAACAAAAAATCTCGACTTTATAAATAGCTGAAAGACAATATGTTATGAATGTAAACATGCGCCCTTTGGAGGCGTTATTCATGGTTCGAATCCATGCGCGGTAGCCAAATTGGCATTTGGCATGGACGTTTAATTTTGCATCTCTTTGACAAAGCACTTCGGATTTTGACAATGGCCGATGTCGTTTTGATATTTCCTCAGTGAGTAATCTGGACTTAAATAGCTTGTTGGATGGGTTTCCACATGAGCCCGGCCAAGTGAAGGCCCGTAAAATCACCGGGATCGATGGCCGAGAGAAGGTCCAGTTGCGAATCGACCTTGGTCTTATCCAGATGGAAATGAACGGTCGGCCCGACGGCCAACGCCCGTTCGGCTTCGAGTCTTTGCTACAGTACCATCAGGCCAGAGTCCAGAGCGCTGAGTCACGCGGCAGCCCTTACGAACTAAGCGAAGCGGAATTGGTCGCGCTGCAGCAGGAGAGTGTCCAATATTATCATCGCTACCTGAGTCTTTTTCAGCTTCGTGATTATCCCAATGTGATCCGAGATACGCAAAGGAATCTCGAGCTGCTTAACTTCGTCTCGAAATACACCCAGGAGGATGAGTCAAAATGGACCTTCGAACAGTTCCGCCCCTACGTAATGATGATGAATATCCGGGCGCGAGCTTCGCTCGAAATTCAGGAAGGGAATGCCGGGAAGGCCATTCGATTGATCGAAGAGGGTAAGCAGCAGATTGAAAAGTTCTATCGCTCCGTTAATCAACCGGAGTGGATTGAGAGCAGTTCGGAGCTGGCTTTTCTCAATGAATGGCTGCACGAGGTGCGCGAGAATATTCCGTTATCGCCGGTGGAATTGATGGAGCGGGACCTCGAGAAGGCCATTGCCGAAGAGGCATATGAGCGGGCGGCGGAGTTGCGCGATGCGATTCTGAAAATGTCTCGTCGAATCCCCGATGAATCCGTCGATCCTTGAGCGCAAAGAACGATGGGCCAAGAAAAGGGCCGGGCAAAGTTCTCGCGTTCTTGAGCGATCAAGCGAGCGGCTGCCGCCCGGACAACATTTGACGAGCGGCTTCCCGGTTCTCGACCTGGGTATCCAACCCGACATACCGCTCTCGGAATGGTCGCTTGAGCTGAGCGGTGAGCTAGCAGAACCAATGAAGCTGTCTTGGGATGAGTTCTCTCGATTGCCGCGGTTTCAGGATGTCAGCGATTTTCATTGTGTCACTACTTGGTCAAAGTTCGACTGCCGATGGAGCGGTGTAGCGTTTTTTACGTTGGTCGACCTCGTAAAGCCGAAACCGGACGTGAATACTCTTTTTATCCGGAGTTATGATGGCTACAGCACCAATGTTCCATTCGAGCCTTGCTTGGACGACGATGTTTTGATCGCGACTCACCTGGATGGCCAACCATTGTCTCGGGAGCATGGTGGGCCGGCCCGGATGATCATCCCGAAACTTTACGCCTGGAAGGCCGCCAAATTCGTGCGCTCGATTGAGTTTAGAAACTCGCTGATTCGCGGCTATTGGGAGGAGCGAGGATACAGCGACTACGGTGATCCCTGGACCGATGATCGATTTCAGCGGACGTAGCCTGATGTCTCTTCCTTTGTTCACACCAACCCTAACTTCCGAGGCCGGCCAACCCAGGACGCTGATGCGCTACGCTCTGAAAATGCCGGTTCGACGGGCTAGCGTCCTGAGGCTGGGTCGTCACGCTACAAGGAGCGCAAAAACCACAAATATTTCGGTTGCTTCCTGCGAGAACGATTGTAGGTGGCCCATTACAATTCGAGAACTCTGTGATCATACTTTTGTCTTGCAGACCATTTCGACCCTTTCTTGACCGGGCCGAGAAATACGTTCGCCTCGCAGTCTCTCTGGTCGCTACGACTCTCGCCGCTTCCTTCTGCAACTTCGCTCCCCTTTGGGCTGATCAGACCGTGACGTCTGACCACCCAGCGACCTCACCGACCCCGAAACTTCAGTTCCGCGATCTTCAAGATCAGGCAGCGCGCTTCAACTCGGTTCTGACCCTGCCGGATTGGGAGACCACCGTGGCTCAAGTGGACGCGAATGTCGATGCGGCCATCGCCGACGCCAATCGCCAACTGGGCGCAATTGCCGGCGTCGATCCGAAAGGCGCAACGTTCGAAAACACCGTCCGGGCACTCGACGATGTTTATGCCAAAGTATTCCAGACGGGGCGTCGGATAGTAGTTCTGGAGCAGGCGCATCCCGACCCCAAAATGCGCAGCGCCAGCCTCGATGCGACCCAAAAGCTAGACGAGTTCGTTGTCGGAATTGATTACCGAAAGGACGTCTACCGCTCGATTAAGGCATATCTCGACACGAACCCTCATCTCGAGGGCCAAGATGCTCGTTTGGTGGAATTCACGGTTCGCGACTACAAGCGGGCTGGATTGACACTTCCAGATGAGAAACAGCAAAAAGTCGAGGCGTTACGGAAAAAACTGGCCAGCATTCAAACGCACTTTCTCGTCAACGCGAATAATGCGGCTGCCCCCTTGAAGTTTACCAAGGACGAGCTGGAAGGTGTTTCCGACGACTTTCTCCGGCAAGCAAAAACCGGAGAGAACGAATACACCGTCGATGCCAACGTGCCTCCACAGTACATCTACGCGATGACAAATTGCGTCAAAGAGGAAACCCGCAAGCGCCTCTGTATCGCCCGCGACACGCGCGCCAAAGAAAAGAATCTGCCATTGGCGACTCAGGCGATTGAGATCCGCGCTCGATTGGCGGAGCTTCTCGGCTATGGGTCTTGGGCCGATTACCAGGAGGAGGTGAAAATGGCCAAGACCGGCAAGGCTGCGCTCGATTTCGAAGAACGTTTGAAGACTGCCTTAGAGCCCAAGTATCAAGCTGAAACCGCGGAATTAAAGAAGGCGAAGGCGA
>DATNNZ010000339.1:0-9663 GCA_035601575.1 Chthoniobacterales bacterium | reverse complement strand
GTCCTTTACTCGATCATCGATAAAAACTCGGTTCACAATGTCGCGAGAGCGAACAATCATATCTGGACTGGCGACCCCTTGTACCGAAAAATTCGGCGCAGATGTGCCCATCAGATCCAAGATCTGGCGTTCTTCCGTCTTGCTGGGGTAGTCCACGTTCAATTTCAGCATGAACCGATCCAGTTGCGCTTCTGGTAACTGATAGGTGCCTTCTTGTTCGAGAGGATTCTGCGTGGCCAGAACAAGAAATGGATCTGGCAAGCGATAGGACTGCTCGCCGATGGTCACCTGTCTCTCCTGCATTGCTTCCAATAAAGCGCTCTGTACCTTGGCTGGCGCGCGATTGATTTCGTCTGCCAAGATGAGGTTTGAAAAAATGGGTCCTAATTTCGGCCGAAAGTCGCCGTCACGAGGATTGTAGATCAGCGTTCCAACGATGTCAGCCGGTAGAAGATCAGGTGTAAATTGAAGTCGTCGGAATCCAGTCTGGATACAACCGGCCAAAGTCCGAATCGTGAGGGTTTTCGCCAACCCAGGAACACCTTCCAGTAAGACGTGTCCATTGGCCAACAAACCAATCAAGAGACGATCAACCAAATATTTTTGGCCGACGACGACCCGTGAAATTTCGTTCTGGACGGCGCTAACCCACGTTCCCGCAGTCTTCACCTCTTCCGTTAGCGCTTCTGTAGAAATCGTCATAAAGGTCTTTTGCTAGGATGCAACAAAAGGCTTCTCGAAGAAAACGCAAACACCCGTTGTCTTTCGGTAGCGGTCCGGCGCTGTCGATACGCGTCAACCCAAGACAAGACCGCCCAGGTTGATCTCCCACCTCGGGAACATCGCCCCGTCGGGGCTTCTTCTTTTACCAGGCACTCGAGATAACCAACGAAGGGATTGACTCAGCTTGTCAGAAACCGCGGTCGCTATCGGCGGAAACGCCAAAGGCTTACACCCGGTGCCATGTAATCGCTGGTCAGCGATTGAAATTGGGTTGAAACCGCACCGAAAATTCCGCATTTTGAACTAGTTTTGTATCCGACTCCCTGGCAGAAGAAAACCCTTTGGAGTGCGATCACTTGCGTCTCTCTCGTAGTGATCGTGGCGGTTATTTTCTTAGCCGTCTTGGCCGCGACCCGCATTGTGCTCTTTTTGCAGCCTCTTTTAGTCCCGTTTGCGATTGCCGGGGTACTCGCCTATTTGCTCGAGCCGCTGGTCAGCTGGCTGGCACGGCGTGGTTTACCTCGGCTTATCGCGGTGGTGATCGTCTTTGCCGTTTTCGTGTCGGGCGGAAGCCTCTTATTTATCGGTATTGGTCCATCGGTCTCCTATGAGAGTCAGAAGTTTTTCACTGCCCTGCCGGGTTATTTGGAGAGAAGCTGGGGCTTATTCGATGATTATCTGGAACACAGCCTGACTAAACTACCGCAGATAGGACCCCGGCAACCGGACGCAAACCCAACGCCCGGCGTCGCTCCTGGTGCCATTTCGCCCCCCAACGCAACGGTGAGCCCCATTCCCAGTAGTGCTTTTGAACGTTACCGAGACAATCCTTACATCCAGCAGTCGCTGCAGTACCTAAGGGATCAGCTGCCCGCACTTGCTCAGCAGACCTGGACATTCATCCAGACCAGTTTGACCGGAGTATTCGGCGTTTTCGGCTATCTCTTCGGCCTTTTTATCGTGCCGATTTATCTCTTTTTCTTTCTCAAAGAGAGTCCGCGCATTGCCTCGTCTTGGAGTAATTTTCTGCCGATCCGGAACTCGGAGTTCAAAGACGAAGTCGTCACTGTTCTTACCGAGATAAACGGCTATCTGATTGCTTTCTTCCGAGGTCAATTGGTGGTTAGCCTGATCGATGGCACCCTGGTTGCCACCGGTTTGTCGATCGTCGGGCTCCAGTTCGGATTTTTGATCGGGATTTTCTTAGCCTTCATCGGGATCATTCCCTACGTCGGTTACGTTGTCTGTTACGTTCCCGCAATGATCATTGCTTTCGTACAGTTCAATGACTTTGCCCACCCATTTTGGGTTACTATGGTCTTCGTGATTGTCTCGCAGATTGACGGGATGGTCGTAGCGCCCCGCGTTGTTGGTAATTCCGTTGGCCTTCACCCGATTACGGTGATTTTCTCCGTTTTTTTCTGGACCCTGGTTTTCGGCGGATTAGTGGGTGCGGTGCTAGCTATTCCGCTCACTGCCACGGTCAAAGTGTTGATGCAGCGCTATGTCTGGGAACGCCGCCGAAATCTGTTTTTCGATAAGGTCGAGAAAGACGAAGATAGCGAGATCGAAATCGCCACGTGATGAAGAAGCCGGCTTCCGGCTTCTCGCCTCACATGTGCGCAATGATGTTGTCGCCGAACTCGGAACACTTGATTTCGGTTGCTCCTTCCATCAGACGAGCAAAATCGTATGTGACGCGTTTGCTGGCAATTGCTCCATTGATGCCCCGAATAATGAGGTCCGCCGCTTCTGTCCAGCCAAGGTGACGCAACATCATCTCACCGGAAAGCACCACCGAGCCAGGATTGACCCGATCAAGATTTGCGTATTTCGGAGCAGTGCCGTGCGTAGCCTCGAAAATCGCATGTCCGCTATGATAATTAATATTTCCACCCGGAGCGATACCAATCCCTCCGACCTGGGCTGCCAACGCGTCGGACAGGTAGTCGCCGTTGAGGTTAAGGGTAGCAATAACGTCGAAATCGTCTGGCCGCGTCAAAACCTGCTGTAGCGTGATATCGGCAATCGCGTCGTTTACGATGATTTTACCTTCGGACTGCGCGGCTTTCATTTCATCGTTAGCGGCTTTTTCGCCGAAGGCGGCTTTGGTTTTTTCCCAGCGGGCCCAGGAGTAGGTCTGATCCTTAAACTGCGTGTCGGCCAGTTCATAACCCCAATCGCGAAATGCACCTTCGGTAAATTTCATGATGTTCCCTTTGTGAACCAGGGTCACCGATTTTCTCTTTGTTTCGATCGCGTAGCGAATCGCGGCCGCGACCAAACGGTTCGAACCGAGCCGGCTTACCGGCTTGATACCGATACCAACTTCCAATTCAGTCCGGCCCAATCCCGGCTCAAAACTGAGGAATCCCTTTATCGCTTTCTCGGTCCCAAATCGGACTTTGGCGAATTCCTTAGGAAATTCTTTCTCCAGGATGCTGAGAAACTTCTGCGCCTCGGGTGAACCAGCTCGAAATTCAATCCCAGCGTAAATGTCTTCGGTGTTTTCTCGAAAGATCACCATGTTTACCTTCTCCGGGTGGCGAACTGGAGAAGGGACTCCATGAAACCATTGCACGGGCCGAAGGCAAACATAGAGGTCGAGTAATTGTCGCAGCGCGACATTGAGTGATCGGATGCCGCCGCCAACCGGGGTGGTCAATGGACCTTTGATTCCGACCAAAAACTCTTTGAACGCCTGAACGGTATCGTCCGGCAGCCAGGTGTCGAACTTCTGTTTCGCAGTCTCTCCGGCGAAAACCTCGAACCAGGAAATGCGTCTTCGGCCTCTATAGGCCGTCTCAACCGCCGCGTTAAAGACCCGCTCGCTGGCAGCCCAAATGTCGCTGCCGGTCCCATCACCACGGATGAAAGGGATGACCGGATTGTCCGGACAGTGAATCGTACCGTTCTCAATCGTGACTTTTCCGCCGGCAGGAGGCTGCACAGTTTGATATGACATAAGAAATTTGGATGACACCGGTCTTGCGGCCGTTGGGAATTCTTCCGTCACCCAAAAAATTACGCAACGCAAATGGAAAACCACGAAGCGTTTCACCATTTTACCGTCCGAGCTTGAAGCGGTAAATTGTAGCTCCTCGGCCGTGGTGCTTGATTTGCAAATGTCACCCCCTGTGCTTTAATGCCCAGGCATTAAGTTAACCTCGTTAAATTTCTATCTTGCTATGATTGTTACTGAGCCGAGGGAAGAGACTGAAATACACGCGCAGGCGGAAGAGTTGGCTCAGATTTTGATGAAATTGCAGCGTTGTTTTCTTGCAAATCTTTCGGCGGAGTTGAGCCGCGGTAGCGTCTCTTTCCCTCAGTATTTCCTGCTGACCTACCTGGAGCACAAGGAGGTGATCAGCATGTCCGAGATAGCAGCAAAAATGGGGCATACGACCGCTGCAGCCACCGGCCTGGTCGATCGATTAGAGCGGCTCGGATATGTAAATCGTGCACATGCAGTGGACGACCGGCGCAAAGTAATGGTACGAATCACGCGGAAAGGATCGAACCTGGTGGCACGAATCCGACAAGACATGGTGGACACGATCACACTTCTGTTGAAAGAACATCTTACCGCGGAACAAGGAAGAACCTGGCTTGAAGTCTATCGGAAAATTACGCGGTTTTGCGATACAACCGTAAACAAAGAATGAGAATCTCTTTATTCGCCTTAACCATATTGGCCGGATGCACTGCTTCGCTTTTGGCCGGCGAGTCAAACGGCACCTATCGCAGTCACTCTCTAACGCTCGATGAGGCGGTTCAGATAGCGATCAAAGAGAACCCAAATATTCTGCGGCAGGTTCAGGAACTTAAGCGTAACAAAGGACTCGTCTACCAAGCGCAGGCGAGATTGTTTCCGCAGGTGACCGGCAGCGTTAGCTACGCCCAGGAAGATCCGGGACTGGTGTCGAATTCGACTGGTGGGAGAAGTACAAACCTCGATTTGCTTACTTCGCAAGGTGGTGCTATTCCTCTCAGCTCACTCCTCTCCAGCCAACGACAGACCACCGAGAGTTGGACGGTGCAAATCCAAGTCACTCAATTGCTCTACGACGGCGGAGCCACTATTGCGTCGAGGAGAGCGGCCCGGATCAATGAGGATGCGGCATATTACACTTTGCGAGATACCATCGATTCGACGGTGGAAACCGTGCGGACGCAATTTTATCAAATCCTGCTCGATAAAGCACTGATTCAGGTCCAGGAAGAGTCAGTCAACCTGCTCCAGAGCCAATTGGAAGACCAGACGAGCCGGTTTGACGCTGGAACTGTTCCCCAATTCAACGTGCTCCAGGCACAATCGCAGCTGCAGAATCAAATCCCGCAGCTGATTACGGCTCAAAACAATTATCGAATCGCGCAGGTCCAACTGGCGAAAACACTTGGTATTCCGGCCGGTCGCCAGTACTCGACCGATGATCCTTTGCCGGTAGCGGGCCGACTCACTTACACACCGATCACATACGATTTGTCTAGCGCGTTGATTACTGCGCGAGCAAATCGTCCATTTCTCAAGGCCCAAAGATCAAACGTACTTTCCAGTGTCGAGCAGATCACCGTTGCCGCCTCTGGTTGGAAGCCAACGATTTCAGCGAATATCGGGCTTAGGCAGACGAATAATCCTCGAAGTAGCCAATTGGATAATACCCTGGAAGGATGGTTTTTTGGATTCACCGGGTCCTGGAATATCTTTGACGGCGGCTCGACTTACGGAAATTTGAAGTCTAACCGCGCCTCTTTGGAAGAAAACAAAGTGACCCTCGATGATTCGACTCGACAGGTCGAGCTCGATGTATCGACAGCTGTTGATAATCTTCGGCAGGCGCAAGAGACGATTGTGGCAACAGAAAAAGCAGTTCAAGTCTCCCAAGAGGCGCTGCGTTTGTCTAACGAGCGTCTAGCCGCTGGTACCGGTACACAATTGGATGTGCTGACTTCCCAAACGAATTTGACCACCGCGCGTTCCAATCTTGTCCAGGCCCAGTTCAACTACATTGCTGGCGTGGCCCAATACCAGTTCGCAATTGGCACTGAGACTAGATACAATGATATGTTTGACAGTCCGGATAAACGGCCTGATACCTTAACCAACTGGGAAGCTAATAAAGCGCTTCGGTCTCGCTACGACTCCCCGTTGGATCCGGATAAACCCTCTACCAGCAAGGCAAAGAAAGAATCTCTGAGTCCTCCGCAGGGGAAAATCGACTTCTCGAACGATTAAGGACGGATGGGATTGAATGACACGGTCCCAGTTCAGCTCTTTCCGGCGTTATCTGAGACCGGGGTCGTTGAACACGGATTTATTCTTCGGATTCCCGGTTTGGATGTGCAGACCAATCGGGAATCCGCGTTGCAGCGGTTGGAGCATTACCATCGCGAGCAGTTAGCGAAGATTAGTCCTCGATCGCTCAGATTGGCCCAACAGATTCACGGCAATGGCGTAGCCACGATAGATGCCGGATCGGCGGCAAAGACCAAGGAGGTCGATGGGTTGATCACTGCGGATCCCAAAATTGTCCTCGGGATTTGTGTCGCAGATTGCTGCGCGATCTTTTTAGTGGATCCAATTCGACGAGTCATTGGGCTCGTGCATTCGGGCAAAAAAGGGACCGAACAAAATATCATTGGCCTAGCAGTTCGAAAATTGCGGACCGATTTTCAATCTGAGCCCAAGGATCTGATTGCCGTGCTGAGTCCCTGCATTCGACCGCCGTACTACGAAGTCGATTTTGTCCAGTCGATCAAGGCGCAGTTACGGGCCGAGAGCGTAAACGAGATTCACGATAACGGAGAAAATACCGGATGCGATCTCACTCGATTCTACTCTTACCGGATGGAAAAAGGTCGGACCGGGCGAATGTTGGCTTATCTGGCGTTGCGGAGATAGCTCGTAGCCGCGGGCGAACCTGTCCGATTTCGTCGGCGTTACCGAGGCGAGCCATGTCCTCTCCTGTGGGACCGAACGCGGTATAGCCGCTCCGTGAAACCGCCATTTTCAACAAAAGCGGCCGCCAACGAGGCGATCTGCCGGTCCAGAAGACTGCATGCTACGGCAATGAGCACTAGTGCTGCATTTGCAGCGAGTTCTCGATAGGTGGACCTGGTGGACCTGGTGGACCTGGTGGACCTGGTGGACTTGGTGGACTTGGTGGACTTGGTGGACGGTCCACAATGTCCATTTTGTCCATGACGTCCATGCAGTTCCCGAACCCAATCGGCTACTTCTTCGGCTGTGGCGCAACGTTTCGCAATCAGTTCGTCTCGGCGCGAGTCCTGGCGACTCCACTGCTCCAGTCCACGCTTGCGCAAGTAATCTTCATAATCGAGCCGGAGTTCTTCGAGGCTCGCGCGCGCCACGTTAGTCAACTTTAGCTCCGTCTTTTTCGAGGTACCGCTGGCCTTGCTACCCTCGGCGATGTTTTGCTTGCCGCTCCGTGCGGCTTGAACCATCTGATCGTGGGTGCGGTCGCGCTTGTCAACGTATCGATCGCAGAAACGCACCGTCAAATCGAAGCAGAGCTGGGCTACCTGGAAGCTCTTGAGTTTTCGATAACCGCCGTGTGCCGGAATCAAACCATGGACGGGGTGGGAGGTTCTTGGCGGCGGATCTTTCATCGGGTCAGAATATTGGTTCAGGCAAAATATACAACACGTATAATTACAGTTGTAACTTATCACTATCAACGTGGCAAGCAATAAACATCGTCGTTTACCGTCTGGTTACCGATGTCCTGACCGCACCACCGTCTGGACATTCACCGATCACCACCTACCAATCACTGTTACGTTGGCCGGGCCAGAAGGATCAGGTGACCTCGCATCATCAGCCCTTTTGAATACCCTCACCACCCGGTTCCGCCGTCGATCGCGATTTGCGCTCCGGTCGTCTTTGAAAATGCGGAACCGCAGACCGTTGCTACAAGTTCGGCTACATCGTGGCTGCTGATTTCAGTTCGAAGAAAATTATCCCGGCGGTACTCGTCGACCGTCATACCCCGGCCTTTGGCGCGTTGCGAAAGAACTTCCGGCGTCCAGATCCCGGTATCAAAAACGCCGTCGGGGTGCACGATCTGCACGCGGATTCGAGAGGTACCCCATTCGGCGGCGGCAGATCTTACTAGCTGGGTAAGGGCCGCTTTCGCGGCAGCATAGGCGGCGGCTCCTTTCCCTGCGGGTGCAAGGTTTTGGGGCGAAACTACTACGATCCGACCCCCACGCGGAGATTCATGAAGATAAGGGTAGCAGCTACGCAGCAAGTTAAAGTTCGCGTCCAGATTAACTCGCATCGCGTGCTGCCATGCACCCAGTTCCAGATCAACGATCCTTCTGGCGGAAGGAAGGAATCCTGTATTGAGAACTAAAATATCGATTCCACCGAAACGCTGCACCGTCCGGTTCAGTGCTTGGGTTAACTCCTTCTCATTGGTGATGTCCGAGGGAAGGCCAAGAAAAGCGGGGACATCGGCCAAAGCTGAAATAGCGGGGTTCAAGTCCAAACCGGCGACTGCTGCTCCTCTCGCCAAGAATGCCTTAACCGTCGCGCGACCAATTCCCGATGCTGCTCCGGTAATCAGAGCGATTTCTCCGACGAATTCAGATTTTCTCTCCGCATCAGTCTCGATGACTTCCGCGAATCCAGATCGCGACAGATCGAACTCTGAGATGGGTTGCCAACCGCCCAACTGTTCTGCCTGCAGAATGACTTTAGTTGTGTGCCGGAAAATTGCGGCTACCAGATCGGCTTCTTCCGGTTTGTCTGCGACCGTCACGAGGCCAAGCGCCGGATCGATGATGATTCGTGGGGCCAGGTCGGGAAGAGCCTCGATATTTTCAGCTTGCTGGAGGAAGTAGTCTCGGTACCGCCTTGCGAAAGCTTGAACATCGCGTCCGACCAAGGGGGATCGTTTTAGATAACGAAGATGCTCCGGTGTCGGCGATCCGCGGTTTAGCAACATGACCGCGTCCGGACGAGCCATGAGTTCTGAAAGGAACTCATTCTGATGAGTTGACAGGATCATTGGTCTACCGGTCAGCTCCGAAACTCGACGCCTCAGCTGCGCTAATTCAATACGCGCGACTGAACCACCAGAATTTGGGGTTCTGTTGACACGTACTGGGCTGAGCGATTTTTGAATTCTCTCCTCCGCTGCGCTCACCAAATCTAGCATTCGCCGATACGATTCTTTGGCAGTCTGGCCAAAAGTACATAGACCTCGCTTGGCCAAAACTAAGGCGGTTGGTTTTTCGCTGTTTCGGTTTTCTAGTGCTTCGGCAACTGCTTTTGCCAAGTCGAAATTGGACTGAAAATAAGGAACCAGAAGAATCCTCGGCCCGAAGACAGATTGGATCAGTTCGGCGGCTCGAGGCGTATTGGTGAGGCTCAAAATCGCGTCCGCGCTGACTTGGTCTACGTATTTCGCTGGAATCACCGCATGAAGCAATGCGTTGAGCGTCGCTGCTGAACCTGGTTGATTCGATGCCAAGCGGATCTGTTGCTCCAGTTCACGGTCCGAGAGTCCGGGTAGCCTGAGCAGCCGAAGCAGATGATCCCGACGCAATGGAATAAATTGGGCGAGTTCGATGCTTGCGAGATCGGTCCCAGCTGCGTGGAGGTACATGAGCTCGGCCAGTTCTCCGAAATGATTTTTCACTATCGTTTTGACCGAAGCCGCCCCTCCGACCATGCAACCAAGATCGGGTTCCGTACCCAACAACCGGGCGGAATAAATTCGCTGCTCGAGTTCGCTTGAATTCCACCGTTCGCTTTCAGCAGAGTTCCAAAGACTTTGCATACGCCATTGTTCCCTTTTCCAGAAAATCAGCCCTCCCCATCGATACAGCGCACTAAATTATAGATTTGGTTTACGTTGAAAGAGAGCAGTTTTGCCTTTTGGTTGCGTTTTTCGTGCCACGCAGTGACGAACT
>DATNNZ010000338.1:0-8784 GCA_035601575.1 Chthoniobacterales bacterium | reverse complement strand
TAAAACGGACTACCAAAACGTCGCTTTTTGAACTCTGGCCAGAGCGGACTCAGATCACGATCCTGAACCGCGATCTTCGCCCAAACTCGGTTATTGGAGACCGCCCCTTCCACTGCCGTCCGTGCTTCGTCCAGCCGTCCGAGTTGGCAGCAGTAGCAGCCAATTTGAAACAGAATATGGCCGTCGTCCGGAAAATGCTGGCGCGCGGTTCTTAGGAGTTCCAAACCTGCTTGCACCGAGACGGAATTCCGGGTGGCATCAGCCAGAGTCACCCAACACTCTTCGTCTGCTGGATATAGTTCGACCATCTTTCGGGTGAGCGAAAGCATTTCTGGCCATCGTTCCGACATTCGTAAGGCCGCACTCCAACTGCTTAGAACGCTCAGCCGCTCGCGGCCACCCAATGGCGCGAGCTCAGCAATGGCGTCATCCAGCATCCCGAGTTCGAAGTAACCCATCGCGGCCTCAACCAGTTTCTCTTTCTCTGGGGTCATAAGCGACTATTCAAAGATACGGTTTAGCTTCGCGATTGGACGTTCGCTAGAGCTGAACTTCTGCTCGGCCGCAAGGGACCGATCTGCGATTGTGTCCCAAAAGTGGAATTGGAGTCCCACTTATGGGTTCGTTGAACCGGGATATAATAGCTCTCAGAAGAACACTCATTCGCGTAACTATCTGATGCGAAGCTACATGCGACTCATGTCACATGCGTGGCACGCCGACTGCCTATAGCAGTGGCAAGTCATGAACGAACTGAAAACAGGTTTCCTGATGCTGGCGGTTTGCGTAGCGCTTTGCGTGCAAGCAGACCCTCGTTTTTGGGGAGGCCTTTGCCAATTCGTCGGCCAGCTCTTTGGCGTCTCGCACTAAATCAAATTCAAATGAAAGCTCTGATCCAAGTTCTGTTCTCAAGTTCAAACCAAGAATTGCCGAAAGCCGGAGATGATCGGACAGGCATTCCGGTGAAGGCGAAACCGATCGGAGCGAGAATGCCGACAATGCTTTTTCCGATGTCCTTGACGCTCGAAGGCTATCACGTCTGCGGGGGGCCGGTCTTTGAGTAGTCTCGGCGGCGGCTGGGCGACGATCTATCGGTCGTCCGGCCGCCATTGCCGAGTTGGTTCGCCCCGGTCAATTCGCTCAGCGCCGAAGCGGGCTCCGCAAACCATGCTTTCAGCAGCTAAAGATTTTCTGGGTCGGCGAGCAAGGTCATCATTCGTTGAATCAGCCGACCGGAGGCGCCTCCATCCATAATCCGGTGGTCGAACGTAACTGTGAGTTCCGCCATCAAGATCGGTTTAAATTGGCCTTGCACTTCGTCCCATACCGGACGTTTCTCGCCTCGGCCCAGCCCGACTATCAACGTTTCAGTCGGCAACGGAATGGGAGTAGCCCAAGTGATTCCGAGGGGGCCAAAATTCGTGACCGAAGCGATCGAGCCTTCCCGGGCCTCCTCCGGCAAACGTCGCGTCCGAGCAGCGCTCACCAGATCCTGATAAACCTTGCCTAGTTTAGAGATCGGTTGTTGGTCAAGATTGCGGATCACCGGAACAATTATGCCGTCCTCGACCTCGACAGCGATTCCGATATCGATGGACTTTGGCAATATTAGCTGATCGCCGGCCAATCGGGCGGCGTAACGCGGATGTTCGGAGATGGCGACGGCTAGTGCTTTGGCGACGTAGAGAGCCGGTCCCGGCGGAATTTCTATCTGCTTACGATGATCTAGCAGAGGGTCCAACGGCAACGCGACGCCCGCGGTCGCAAGCGGCCGAGCCCAGCTACGGCGCATCGAGTCCGAAACGGCCAACCGCATGGCCGAGGCTTTTTCGGTGGGACTGGATTCAAGCGCGGCCAGATAATTCTCCAGATCGCGAGCAGTGACTCTGCCGCCTTTTCCGGTTCCTGCTAGCAATTCGATCTCTGGTGGGCTCCAGCCCAGGTCATCTATCCGTGCCCTGACTCGAGGAGAAACGAATGGGCCGCCTTCCGATCGAATCGGAACGGAAATTCCACGCGCCCCTTCATTCGATTCGAAAGAAACCGGCTCCGGCTCAATTTGAGCGGCCCGCTCTGCAATGGGCCCCGCTCCCGCGGCATTTAGCCGCTCGGCATCTTCAACACTCGCTTCCACATAACCGAGCACAGTTCCAATCGGATACGCTTCATTGACCGACGCCGAAAAGCTTTCGATCCTTCCCGTACATGGAGTGGTAACGCCCATTACGGCCTTGTTCGTTTCGACCTCAATGATTTCCTGATCGGTCTCAACCGCGTCACCGACTTCGACACAGAAGCGCACGATCGTGGCTTCGGCGATCGATTCGCCAAGTTGCGGCATGATAATTGGAACTTTGGGCATAGGAACGGTTGATCGGTTCAGAGGCTACCACTGCAAGATCTTGCGAACCCTCTCGATGATCATCGCAACAGATGGTCTCGATGCGCGCCAGAGATCGGGGTGATAAGGGATCGGCACATCGCGACTGTTCAGCCGCTGCGGAGGCGAATCCAACAAATGAAATCCCTTGCTGGCAACGCGAGCAATGACTTCGGCATTCACGCCTCCCCAAGGCCACGATTCTCCGACACAAAGTAACCGGCCGGTGTTTGCAATCGACGTAAGAACGGTCGCTGTATCGAGCGGCTTTACCGTTCGCAGATCGACCACCTCGATCTGAATGCCAGATCGGGCCAATTCTTGAGCCGCTAGTAAGGCATCGTGAACGGTTGCGCTATAGGTAACAATCGTCAGGTCCCTTCCAGGTCGGGCGATCCGGGCCTTTCCGGCCGATTGGCCGTTCCGCTCCAGCAATTTTTCGACCTTCACCCGATTGTAGAGAAATTTGTGCTCGCAGAAAATCACTGGATCATCGATCGCAATAGCCTCGAGCAGTAGATCATAAGCGTCTTCTACCGTTGCCGGAGTCATCACGATTAACCCGGGAAAGTGCGCATACACAGATTCCAAGGCCTGGCTATGGAAAGGACCGCTCCCGGGGTTTCCACCCGAAGGCATCCGGATCGTAATCGGACAAGGGATATTTGTCCGCCAATGGAAGGCCGCGGCCTGATTAATAATTTGATTGAAAGCGTTCGATGAAAAGTCGCTGAACTGCATCTCCACGATCGGCCGCATGCCTTCGATGGCGGCACCGACGACGCTACCGACCATCGCATCCTCGCTGATAGGCGAATCGAGGACGCGTCCCGGAAATTCTTTCGCGAGATCCTTCGTTGCTTTGAACGCTCCGCCGAAATCGGCAACGTCTTGGCCGTAGATGTAAACTCGCGGATCGTCGCGCAGTGCCTTGGCTTGGGCTTCTCGAATCGCTTCGAGATAGGTGATACTCATTCGCTAGAAGTCGAAATCGGCTAATCTTCGGGTGGCAAGAGGCATCCAATCCTCATCGGCGGCGGAACAAACCGGTTCGCGTTGGACCTGTTGGGTCGCAGCTTCGACTTCCGCTTTCGCCTCTTGCCTCCAAGTTGTCAAAGCACTTTCCACCACCCAGTTCTGTTCGAGGAGGAAAGACTCGGTTAGGTTAATGCAATCGCGTCCTAATGGCTGCTTGAATAGCTCTTCGTCCATGTAAGAGGCGTCATCATGCTCTGCATGGCCAGTGAGGCGCAGGCAAGTTGCTACCACCAGCTGTGGTCCCCCACCGCTTCGTGCGCGTTCTACCGCGTGGCCGACAACTTCGAGACATTGCCGCAGGTCGGTGCCGTCCATGTTATAACCCTCAATTCCATAGCCAACCGCCTTGTCGACTAAATCATGACACGCGAATTGCTTACTGTTTGGCGTCGAGTAAGCGTATTGATTGTTGGTTACGACCAGGACCAGGGGCAACTTCTCCACGGCCGCAAAGTTCAGTCCCTCATGAAACGCACCGGTCGATGTGCCGCCATCACCGATTGAAGTGGCGCCCACTGTTCCGGTAATGCCTTTCATCTGGCGCGCTAACAAACCCCCGGCCACCACTGAAATCATCGCACCGAGATGACTGATCATCGGATAAGTGCCTTCTCTCGGATGGCCCCGATGAACGTTACCGTCACGCCCGCGGGCCGGAGCTGTTTTGGATCCGAGATAAGTTCTGAGGATGTCCAGCAACGGCTCTCCAAAAGCCAAGCGACCGGCTTGGTCCCTAATGAGTGGAGCGAAGATATCCCCGCGCCTCAACATCGTACCGATCGCGACACTCACCGCTTCTTGACCTTTTCCGATGTAAACTCCGCCGGCGATTTTGCCTGCGCGCCAGAGGTTCGCGATTTTTTCTTCGACAGTTCTTGCGAGAAGCATCCATTTGAATGCTTTCACATACTGTTCCTGGAACCCGGATTGGAGGGCATCCCTCTGAGGTTCCTTGAGGGTGTTCAGCATCGGGAACGAATATCAGCATTCCTCCGCGGCATGCAAGAATTTCGAAATTGGTTTTTGGCGCGAACACCTGACTACTTATGTTTCCCAGGGCTCGCTTCCGCTCACCCTAGGTGCCTGTCGGATTTTGGAGTCAGTTTCGCTATGGAGCAATGGAGGCGCGAAGCGCAGAAAGGATTATAGCCTGGGCTGCTAGGCCCAGGGAAAGGTCCCCATAGCGGCCGAGCGCTGAAGGCGCGGTAGATTCGAGAACCGTCAACGGTCGAGAGACAGCGCGCATGGAAGACAGTTCGGCGCTGTTTAAATAAGCCGATATTGCGCGCGGAAATTAATGCAACGATGTCCCGCGCTTTCAGCGCTCCTCGCCTTTATTTGACATTCCCTGGGCCTGAACAGCCCAGGCTATAATCTTATCTGCGCTTCGCGCCTCTTTCCATTGCTACGTAGCTAAACCGACGTCAAAATCCGACGGCCTCCTAGGCTATCCTGAGTGGCGGTTCAATGCCTTTACGGGAGAAAGACCTTCGAAATAAACGGATCCAGTTGGTCGGCCTTCGCCACGGCTGGTGATCAAATTGATCACTCCGCCGGAAGCCTGTTAACCGTAGAGTGCGCTTTGCGGCTCCCGAATCACCTCAATTCTGCTAATGTTGTCATTGGTGAAATCGGCGAAATTGAACGCACCGCGATTGACAAAACGGATCGTGTGGCCATAACAGGTCATTCCAGATGTTGGGAGAGCGACCTGATCAGGTGACGTGGCCTCTCTCATTCTTCTTTTTTTGCGAAGAAGTTTTTCGCATCGCCTATCCGGGGCAGTGCGAATGAGGGCGACGTCGAATGAATATTCTGACTCCTGGCTTGAAACCTTGTTTCCGTCTTCGCCTCTGATTGCAAAGAGACTGGCACCCGAAAACTTGTATCCAGATACAGCAGCGCCAACTATCCCCGGTTCTCACGGGGTTCCTCATTTCGACGCGCGCTTTGCGAGGGTTGATTGGCCACCAACTTCGCTTGCACAACGCTGTCGCGTGCTAAATTAGCAAAGGCCCAGCGTGGTTTTCTGAATGCTGGCGAGGATATTGCCAAGAAAATTTGTCTCTCCGCTGACGCCATTCAATGAGACGCTCGCCGGGGGCGCGAAAAACGAACCACGCAGTGATGCGAAAAAACGAAAGTGATCATGGAGGGCTTCCTGGGCGGCGCACGATTTTTTCGAAAAAGGATTTGAGGTGGCCCAAGACAAGCTACAGAACGCATTTCAAATGCCGATTAATATGGAGATTTGCGGTGTTCGCGATGATCCAGTACACAACAAGGCAACGGGAAACGACTACCGGATTGCTACTGGTCCTCGACCCGACTATAGTTGGAAGCAGCGGAGTGATTAAGAAGTACAAATGAACGAAGATAGAGCACCCGAGCACGGGGGTTATGGTGCCGAGCCCGCAACTCCTCTTGAATTCCTTGAGCGAATCATCGCAAGTCTACCACCTGGTGACCCAACTCGCAGTGAGTTGATAGCGCTTCGCTCAAATGTGGCCGAACAGGAGGAAATGATATCGGAGGCACGGCAAACGATCGAAAAGCTGGACGAAGTAATCAAGAAGGTCACCTCTCCGGCGAACCGTATTGGAACCTACCTGGGCAGTCCAAACAAAGAGACCGCCCAGATTGTCGTCGGCGGTTCGGATTACTACTGTAACGTTGATCCTCGAATCAGTATCGCGAAACTGAAAAAAGGAACGCGCGTTCTGGTGAACGAGGCCTATGTCGTCGTTGGTGACCTCGGCTATGATCCCGCCGGTCCGGTGACTAAGATCACCGAAATCCTCGGTCAAGATCGGTTGCGAGTCGGTCAGGAGCATGGCATGCAATCCATCGTTCTCCAGCGATCGCAGGATCTTTTAAAGGAGACGTTGAAGGTTGGCGATGAAATCCGGGTGGATCCGAGCTATCGCATCGCCATCGAGTTGTTGAGCCAATCGAATACCCAAGATTATTACTTGGAAGCCGTTCCCGAAATTTCCTGGGACAAGGTTGGCGGACAAGCCGAAGCGCTTAGCGCAATCAAGGACGCAATCGAATTGCCTCTGCTGCATGCCGATCTCTTCTCCAAGTTTCAGCACCAAACGCCGAAAGGGTTTCTGCTTTACGGCCCGCCTGGCTGCGGAAAGACCCTGCTGGGCAAGGCTACTGCGTACAATCTGACTCGGCAGCTGAAACAGAAGACCGGCGAAGATATGTTGCAATTCTTCATGCACATTAAGGGACCGGAGATCCTTAATATGTGGGTCGGTGAATCCGAACGCACCGTGCGAGAGATTTTTGCGACCGCCCGAGAGAAACGAAAGGAAGGTTTTCTCCCTTTCATCTTCATCGATGAAGCGGAGAGTATTTTGGGAACGCGTCGAGCCGGCCGTTATTCAAACATTCTGTCAACTTTGGTTCCGATGTTTTGCACCGAAATGGACGGGATCGAGTCGCTGAACCAGGTTGTCATTATTCTTGCCTCCAACCGAGCCGATTTAATCGACCCAGCGATCCTCCGGCCCGGTCGGATCGATCGAAAGATTAAGGTGAATCGACCGGATCGAGATTCCGCTCCAGAGATTTATCGCATTTATCTCGCGCCGGATCTGCCTTATGATCCGGATTTGGTGAAACGAACCGGCGGAGTGGACGCAACGATAGAACATCTGGTTTCGAAAGTGGTTGAGGCGCAATATGCTCGGAAGGAGGAAAATAGGATTCTGGACATCACCCTGCGCAGCGGAAAACGGGAGACCCTTTATCGCGGCGATCTTGTGAGCGGCGCTATCATCGCTTCGATTGTGGAGCGATCGAAAGAGTTGGCGATCAAGCGAGCAATTAATACGATGCAGGAGGAGGGAATCAGTGAGTCGGATTTGCTGCTTTCGCTGAACATGGAATATGGCGAGAATGACATCTTCCCACCGACTGATATTGTAGAAGATTGGCTCAAGCTGATCGATTACGATTCAGAGAATGTGGTGAAGGTCCAACCGGTCCGGGCGGGACCGAGATCCTCCGTACCCTCCGGAGTCATCTGATGTTTGCCTCGTACTTCTGCTGATGAAACGCGTTTTTGGGATCGAGACCGAGTACGGGATTACCGTAAACGGAGTCGAGAACGTGGACGTGGTTGCCGAATCGATCGAACTCGTTCGTTGCTACACCGAACACGGGGCGCTCATGAAGTGGGATTATGAGTTGGAAGATCCACACCTCGATGCGCGCGGTTTCCGAGCACAGACACTCCTTCAAGATACCGACGAGTCTGCCTATTACGAGCTCGATAAGAACCGTCCCCTGAGCTACGAAGAGATCAAGAGTGACTTGGTACTGAGCAACGGCGCCCGATTCTACAACGATCACGCCCATCCAGAGTATTCCACCCCAGAGTGCACACGGCTGCGCGAATTAGTGGCCCAGGACAAAGCCGGCGAAAGGATCTTAGCCGAGTGCGTCCGGCGCCGTAACCGAAAAATATCTCCCGAACGCGAAGTGCGCCTCTACAAGAACAACACCGACTTCGTGGGGCACAGTTACGGATGTCACGACAATTATCTGATGAGCCGCTCGGTCCCGTGGGACCGCTTGGTGGCCGAAGTCGTCCCTTTTCTGGTGACGCGCCAGATTTTTGCCGGAGCGGGGAAGCTTGGAATTGAAGGGGAAGGCTCGGTCGGTCAACCCGGTATCTTTCAGATCTCACAGCGGGCGGATTTTTTTAGCGTGCTGGTGAGCATCGACACGATGAACCGCCGGCCGATCGTCAATACCCGGGATGAGCCTCACGCCGACCCAGGCAAGTATCGACGGTTCCATGTGATCTTGGGCGACTCTAACATGAGCGAATTCGCCACCGCCATGAAGATCGGAACGATGTCGCTGGTGCTGGAGCTCATCGAAAAGCGAGAAGCTCCGCAGTTGGAAATAGCACAACCGATCGACGCCACCAAATCGATTAGCCGCGATCAGACCTTCGACTGGATCATCGAGTTGAAAGACGGCCGAAAGATCTCAGCGATTGACGTTCAACGCATGTATCTGGGTAAGGCCCTGAAATTCTGCGACCGCTCTAATCCGGATACCGAATGGGTTCTAACGGAATGGGAAAAGATCCTCAATGATCTCGACGTGGAAATAATGCGATGCGTTGACCGAATCGATTGGGCCGCAAAAAAATTCCTTTTGAACACGTTTCAAGAAAGTGAGCATCTAGACTGGAGCGATCCGTGGTTACAGTCGATTGATCTCGAGTACCACAACATCTCCTGGGACCAGGGTTTACATGCCGAGCTCGTGCGGCAGGATCAGATGCGCAGGATCTTGTCGGAGGACGAAATTAAGAATGCGGTATTTAATCCGCCGGAGAC